>JAFOBC010000386.1 GCA_017382015.1 Clostridia bacterium | reverse complement strand
GATACGAGATCTACAGGCAGACGAAAAATCTGATAAATTTGTCGAAAGGAGTCTGATTCATGTACACTCTGAAAATCGAAAATACAAACGGCGAAATCTTTGAATTAACACACGATTTCAGCAATTACTATGTAACGGATGTTTCAGGACTTACTCCGCCGGCAACGACTATCAACACAGCGAAAGCCGGAATAATTGACGGAACGTTCTTCAATTCCGCCAGTGTCGAAGAGCGAAACATTGTTATCAGTCTTACGATAAACGGCGACATTGAAGCGAACCGTCAGAAGCTGTACAGGATTTTTCCAAGGAAAACAGCCTGCACGGTCTACTTCAAAAACGCAAACAGAGATGTCAAAATAAAAGGCTACGTCGAGACGATCGAGTGCGATCCGTTCGTGAAGCGTGAAAAGGCTCAGATCTCGATCATTTGTCCGAGGCCATATTTCGAAGACCTTGCAACGATTTATGCAGAACTGGCGGCAACGCTCTCACTTTTTGAATTCCCGTTCGCAATCGAAGAAGACAACCCGATCCCGTTCTCAGAAGCGACTGATTATCCGATAGCTGAGATTATGAACGAAGGCGACGCAGAAGCCGGATGCATTATCAGCATCGAGGTCAATGATACAATCCAGGGAATTAAGATCATCAATACTTTGACGCGGCAGTTCTTCTATCTCGATTCTGCTTTCGTGGATCATGATAAGATCACAATAAGCACGATTTCCGGTCAGATGGGCGTAACAAGAGAACGAGGCGGCACAAAGGCAAACATTCTCAATTATGTCGGTGCGAATTCGACATGGCTTCGACTTGCTCCGGGTGTCAATTACTTCACTTATACCATTGACGACGGCGACACGGAAGATGTAGAGATTACATTCGAGGCAACTACCTTATACGGAGGTGTCTGAGGATGATTCTCTACATTTGGAAACTCGAAGAAGGATCATTCAACAACGTTGCTGTCATAGATGATGCTTCTTCTGTGATATGGGTGCAGCGTCTTAATGAGATCGGTGAATTCGAAATCTACATCAGAGCATCAGCTGAGCGGTTGAAGCTTTTCAATGAAGGTGATGTGTTTATCACAAGGCCGGATTCAGAGATTGCAATGTACGTCGAAACGGTCAAACTCGATACAAACGAGGAGACAGGCGACTATCTGACGGTTTCAGGACGCTCTGCAGAGGTCATTCTGTCATGGAGAGTCGTTCAGTTCCAGATGTTCGCCGGTTCTTCGGAAACAGTCGAAAATATTATCCGTTTTCTGTTCGTGCAGAAATATATCACAGCAGGTGTCAGTCAGATCTCATGGCTCTCCATTGAAGAAGCTCACGGATGGGAAGAGGGAACGACACATCAGTACACCGGACGTTCGCTCGAAGAGATCTTCAACACCCTTTGCGTTACTTACGACTACGGATTCAAACTGAAATGGTTAGGTAATGGTTTCGAATTTCAGCTTTATAAAGGCACTGACCGAAGTTTTGACCAGAACGTGAATCCATACGTCGTTTTCAGTCCGGAATTTGAAAATCTCGGAAATACCGAATACGTCAAAGACACAAGTCAGTATGCGAACGCTGCAGTGATCGGCGGCGAAGGAGAAGGAAGCGAAAGAGTATTCGTTTCGATTTCAACGCAGGGGCAGAACGGATTCTATTTCCGGCAGGTTTATCTTGATGCCCGAAACAGCAGCCAAGAAGATCTTACACTGGATCAGTACAAGATACAGCTTGCCAACGACGGCAAGGATCAGCTCGAACAGCTTCGAGTTACAACTAAATACACCGGCGAAGTTCTAAACTATAATCAATACGTTTACGGCGTTGATTACTTCCTGGGCGATAAAGTCAGCACCAAAAACGAATATGGAATCAAGGGAAATGCAGTTGTCACGGAAATCACAGAAGTCGAAGATGAGTCCGGCTATAAGCTGGTACCGACTTTGAGCGAATGGACTCCTGCATCATATGAGGAGGATTAAGATGGCTATCAAATACGGTTTTTTCAACAGTGTCTCCGGCGACGTAAGTACAACGCCGACGACATCAGCAATTATTTTCTGAAATTAATATCTGACGGTGTTTTTGCAACTCCGGCGACATGCATGCAGGTCGTGGAGTCTTCCGGCATGAATGTCAACGTTTCAGCCGGATGGGCGTTTCTCAGATGCAAATGGATTAATAACACAACATATGAATCATTGACAATCGAGCCGTCAGATCTCGTTCTGAATAGAATAGACCGAGTAGTTCTCCGCCTTGATCCGAGTGTTTCAAGTCGAAATATCACAATCGCAGTCAAGAAGGGTACAGCTGCAGCAACACCTGAGCCGCCGGAGCTGACAAGAATCAGCGATGGTATCTATGAGCTCTCGCTTGCTCAGATTGCGGTCAATGCCGGTGCAACAGCTATCACTCAGGCAGAAATCACAGACGAACGACCGGACGCTGATGTTTGCGGCTATGTTGCCGGATTAATTGATCAGATAGATGCGGCGAATCTCTTTGCTCAGTTTCAGAGTGCGTTTGACCAGTGGTTCGAGACAGTTCAGACAACAGTCAAGTCAACAACCATTATGTATGAATTAGTTCACGAATACGAAACGAGTGAGGACGATGAGGACGAAATCCCGATAGGAATTCCGACCTTCAATTCCGCACTTGACACATTAAACGTATTTGTCAACGGCATGAAGCTTGTCAAGGATGTTGACTACACACTCGACAGTAATCGCAACATGATTCTTCTCACAAGGGATCTTGATGTCATCGGCACTCCGGTTGAATTTCAGGTACTGAAATCAGTTGACACAGAAGATGCTGAAAGCATTTCAGCTCAGTTTCTTCAGCTTGCTCAGGAAGTCCAGGCATTGAGCAACCGTTTCGGCGGTCTTACTCTGATGAGAGTTTCACAGGCTCAGTATGATCAGATGCCGTCGCATGACTCGAATACATTATACATAATCAATGCGGAGGTGTAAGATATGGCTATAACAGGAAGCGGAACTGCGGCAAGTCCATATATTGTAACGACTGCGGATGAATTAAAAGATGCGATGGAAACGCATCACAGCACTGGTGACTATCTTTACGTTGAACTCGGAAACACTATCGATCTGAATTTTTCAGGGACGTTCGAGAAAATCCAGACTTCTGATTCTTACGATCACATCGACCTTAATCTTGCCGGTTATGCAATTCAGAATGTTTTCCTCACAGACGCAATGTTTGAACTGCAAAAGGCGGACGTGATCCATGACGGAAAGATCCTGAACATTCTTACAGCTCCGGCGTTCGATGCAGAGCACTTTTTCAGTAAGGGATTTTTCCGAAAGATATCAACAAGCACGTTTGCTGATGTTCCAACAAATTCGATTTTCAACGGATCAAAATTTGAAGCGGATGCGTTGTCTTTAAGATATAAGATCGCACAACCACAGGAAGGCGATGTGTTTAAATCAATCATTCTTCGCGGCGCTGATTCGTCGGATGAATACAAGCAGATAAATGAATCCCACATTAAGATTGTAGTTGATGAATGGAAGGCTGCAGACAGCAACCTGATTGCTCCGCCGGAGAGTGGCTTGATGAATATCACAAACAGTCTCATTGAGGGTGAAATCGCCTTATTTAACAACGCTAATGCAGAATATTATCCGAGATTATCAACAGTTCAGCTCATAGCTTCGGCCGTTAATTATTCAGTGCCTACTTATAGCGGTTCAGCTGCGTCTGTCGGAGCATCGCGTAACTTCTGTAAAGGGCATACATCTTATAAATCTATAGTAAATACGGAAGTGATATCTTCTGCGTATACTTCACCGATTGACAGTGGATGTATTGCAGTTACCAGCAACGATTGGACTAATGCAACAAAACTAACTGGAATGGGATTCGAGATCTACAGTGCCGGTACTAAGTAGGTGATATTATGGCGAACAGACATATTATTTATAAATACACAGTAGCATCAACTTTCGGCGGAAGTGTTGTAGAATCAACTTGTGATTATAGTCGGTTTGAATATACATCAGTATCGGGAAACAGCATGACTTTCTATGTGCTATCAGACTATCCGCTGAAAAAGTATCAGCTCTATATGCTTGTTGAAGCAAACGAAACGGCTCTTGAAAATATGCAGTATTTCACTTCAGATGCCACATGGGCTCCGGGTTATCCAAAATGTGTATACAAATCAAATCAGACTTCAACGCCTACTCCATGGAACAGCACATATAATGCATACACGATCATTAACGGCCAGATTCTGGGCGTGATGTCTGGTACAACTTTACAACCTGATTCTCAAGTCACTGCAGAATATCATCAGATGTTTTGGTTCGCAGAAGATGATCCAACATTCGAGCAGGTTGCGGCTATTGCTGACGGTGTTCATGTTCTGACGGACGAAATGTGCTGGCTAACGTGGTATAGCACTGCGCAATCAAAAATTGTGCTTTCACGTCTAAATTTTCCTGAAATGATAGATTCGATAGATCCATATACGAAATGGTGGATTTTCGGCGAGAGCGGTCCTACAAGACTTGCATTCCCGAAAATGTACGACTATTCAAAAGTTGAATCAAATATTTTTGTCGGATCTCAGAAAATCAAAGATTTCTATGTCGGTGACGACAAAGTTAAAGCAATCTATCTCGGAGATAAAAAGGTAATGGGATAAGAAAGGGGTCGATCATATGAAAATGAATCGAAACAAGTTTGTGAAAGAAGCAAAGAAGAGAGTAGGCAATTCCGGCGAATATCTCTTCAAGAAGTATCAGATCCGCACCGACTGGTGCCTGATGCAGGTTTATGATCTTGAACACGACACCGCAGGTGTAACTGAAATACCGAAAAACTTCAGCTGTTCAGGATTCATGCGTACCGAATTCGCAAAAGCCAGGAAAAACAGAGAATTCAAAACAGCCGAAGTCGGCGACATTGTTTTCATTGAAAACAACGGCAACGCAAGAGACGGAGCGGATCATGTTGGAATTGTCGTTGAAAATACCGGTCATTCGTTCAAGCTCCTTGAGGGAAACGTTCGGGGAAATTCGATGGGCATCTGGTACGACACTTCGACTTCTGACATTTATGAATATGATTACTATAACAGCTCTTTGGACTGGATCATTGACATGAGCGAATTTTTCACCGACGATGAAGAAGAGCCGGAAGAAGAACCAGTCGAAGAACCTGCAGCGGAAGAAGGAACTTTCACAGTCACTCTCAGGACTTTAAGAAAAGGAATGAAAGGAAACGACGTGAAGGCTCTGCAGCGTTTACTCTTTACAGACGGATACAGTGTCGGACAGACATTTGACGACGGTGATTTCGGCGAATGTACTGAAAAAGGGGTCATGGAGTATCAGACAGACCACAAGCTTGAAGTTGATGGAATAGTCGGAGCTCAGACGTTCGCCGAGCTCTGGAAGAAGTAATGATGATATCTTCTCCTATTTGTTGACATATATTTTTACCCTCCATAAGAGCAAAAAGCACCTTTGGCATTTCGTCAAGGGTGCTTTTTGTGCTATGTTCCCGAAATAAATGTCGGAAACATACTTCCATTATTAGCGTTCCGACATTTATTCCGACAGTTTTTCCGACAAATATCTTAATCTAACTTGATTTCTTTTAACTTCTATTTTTCGCCAAAACGAAGCAAACCCACGGAATTCGCCTGTTTCCGTGGGTTCGTTTCATTTTACAGAATGAGATTGGTTAAATAAGTTTGGTATTCTATCAATAGCAACCCACGAAAAACCGATGCTCAAAACCCGTTCCGACAATTTTCCGACAAAACTGCTTGCTTACTGTCTGAAACTCTGATATAATGAATCCAGGACATAATGCTGACGTTCTTTAATTGTGGTTAAAGTTTAGAAGGAAATATGTTCTGTCTGTCGAAGCAGGAGCTTGTCACTCTTGCTTCATCTCTATGCGGAGATTATTCTCAGTTGGTAGAGAGCGGAGCAATTGCCACACCCGGCATGAAACCCCGTGCGCGTCGGTTCGAGTCCGACATCTTCGCCTAAGGTATGTATCCCTCTTGCTTTAATTTATTTAATTTGGCACTAGTTTTGCATATACGCATAACTATAAAGGATCCCTCCGGGATCCCACCGGCAGTGCCGGGCGGCTTCGTGCCGTGAGCTCGTCTTCCATGCGAAGAAAGAGTTTCTGAAAGCGTCGTGTTTATCGCACGGCGCTTTTTGCTTGCGTGAATTATTCCTTCGTGGTAAAATATTAACGTAGTGGTTCGAATAGAGATATTCGATTATTCATATTCAAAGAAGTAGCCTCGGCGGCATCTCCTGGTGATGGAGTGACAAGAACCAATCCATTGTTGTGAGTGCGAGCTCACATGCCGCCTTGGAGCTCTTGCTCCATAATCAAAAACAAATGGTGATTGCGTAGCAGTAGTGATTGCGAATTTTGTTTTCGTATCTTTTCGGAGTCGAAGTTGAAGTTGATTCTGAAATCCTTTCGCAGGGAGCCGTCGATCGTAGCAGAGGTCGGCGGCTTTCTGTTTGCGTGAAACAGAGCGGCATGATATAATAACATCAGACGCTTATTTCACCCCTTAGCGTTACACTGTATGTATCAGAATATTTTCTACCGGAAAAAAGTCGTTCGCCCCCGAGCGGCTTTTTTCTGCTTGCATGAAAAATTTTCGTGTGATATAATAACAGCGTGGACGATGGATCTGAGGTGTTCACACGTTTAGTTTTTCAAAATTCAAAACCAGCAGCATGTCGGTTCGACTCCGGCATGTCGCTTTATTACTCGACTTCACACAACAATTGTGTTTTTCAGAGTAAACTCCTTTGGAATGCTGGAATCAATCTTTGCCGGAAGTGATTCCGGG
>JAFOBC010000005.1 GCA_017382015.1 Clostridia bacterium | reverse complement strand
GACAAAAGGAATATGTTGATAATATCAAGAAAAATACAGTTGTGCTTGGAATAGGTCCTGCAGGAACGGGAAAGACGTTTCTGGCGGTAGCGATGGCTGTAAAGGCTCTCAGGTCAAAGGAAGTTAACAGAATTATTCTTACAAGACCTGCTGTTGAAGCAGGCGAAAAGCTCGGTTTCCTGCCCGGTGACCTTCAGCAGAAGGTAGACCCGTATCTTCGCCCGCTTTACGATGCGCTGTTCGATATGCTCGGCGCAGAAAATTTCCAGAAATATCAGGAGCGCGGAAGCATCGAGGTTGCGCCGCTTGCATATATGCGAGGCAGAACACTTGATGACAGCTTTGTAATTCTTGACGAAGCGCAGAATACGACACCGGAGCAGATGAAGATGTTTCTTACACGTCTTGGCTTTAACTCCAAGATGGTTATAACAGGCGACGTCACTCAGATAGATCTGCCCGACGGCAAACGTTCAGGACTTGTTGAGGTAATACGAATTCTCAAAAATGTTGACGATATTGAAACAATTACTTTTAATGATAAGGATGTTGTGCGCCACAGACTGGTTCAGGATATCGTCAAGGCTTATGCTAAATACGAAGAACGCAAGAAAAAATAAGAGAGGAGCTCTCAAGGTGAAAAACAAGGTAATTATTACAGATGAACAGTCAAAGGTAAAAATCCCTACGGGGTTACGTCTGCTTGTCAGAAGAAGCTGTACAGCCGTACTTGTTAACGAAGGCTTTGAAGGCTCTGCAGAGGTAAGTGTAACCTTTGTTGACGATGAGCGTATACAGGAGCTTAATAAGCAGTATCGCAACATCGATTCTTCTACCGATGTGCTTTCTTTCCCGCTTGGTGAAGACGGCGTTTACGATGAAAACCCCGAAACAGGCGTTAAAATGCTCGGCGACATCGTAATTTCAATGGAGCACGCTGTTGCTCAGGCAGAGCTTTACGAGCATTCACTTCAGCGTGAGGTAGCTTTCCTTACGGTTCATTCAATGCTTCATCTGCTCGGCTATGACCATGTCAACGGCGGCCTTGAGCGCGTGCGTATGAGAGAAAAAGAGGAAGAGGTACTTATTAAGCTCGGTCTCCACCGTACAAGCAGCTATTATCTCGGTGAGGACGATGAGGACTGATTATGCGTAACTTTCTGAAAAGCTTTGTGTATGCTTTCAAAGGTGTAGTTTTTGCTGTAGCAAATGAGCGCAATATGCGCGTGCATCTTTGCTGCCTCGGATATATGGCGTTCTTTTTGCTGAGGTACGATTTCTTTGAGGTTTCACGCACCCAGGCTGCGATTCTTGCACTTGCGGCGGCGCTCGTAATTGTTGCTGAATATATCAATACAGCAGTTGAGCGTGCGGTAGATACAGCATCTAAGGGCGAAATCACCGAATCTGCGCGTATTGCCAAAGATACCGCGGCAGGTGCCGTGCTTGTTGCTACTGTTTTTTCCGTGGCTGTTGGTTTTATGATTCTCTATCAGCCTGATGCTTTCAAGGCTCTTTTTGCCTACTGGATGGCTAATCCCGTCAGCCTTGTGCTGTTTATTATTAGCTTTATCGTTGCGGTGCTGTTTATGTTTATCAGCCCCAAAACCTATCTCAATAAATTCAGGAGAAAATAATTGATTATGACTGAACAGAAAACTGCGTTTATTGCCATTGTCGGTTGCCCCAACGTCGGCAAATCCTCAATCCTCAATAAACTTCTCGGTGAAAAAATTGCAATAGTTTCCGATAAGCCACAGACCACGCGTACACGTATTATGGGTGTGCTTACCGATGATGAAACTCAGCTTGTGTTTACCGATACACCCGGCTTTCACAGACCTAAAACAAAGCTTGGCGAAAAAATGATTAAAGCCGTTGACGAGACGATATCGGGTGTTGATGCCTGCCTTTTTGTTGTTGAGCCCAAGGGTGAACTCCGCCCGACAGAGGAGGAGCTTCTCAAAAAGTTTGCTCAGCAGAAGGCAAGAGTTGTGCTTGCAATCAACAAGGTTGATACCATCCCCGACAAAGAGGATCTTATGAAGCGAATCCTCGATTTTTCACTGCTTTATAATTTTGAGGCAATTGTTCCCGTGTCTGCCGTTAAAGGCGATAATATGGATGCACTGCTTGATGAGCTCAAGAAGCTTGCTGAGCCGGGATTCCACTTTTTCCCCGAGGATACTCTTACCGATCAGCCCGAGCGTGTACTTGCCGCAGAGATGATTCGTGAGAAGCTGCTTCGCAACCTCGATAAAGAAATTCCTCACGGCACAGCCGTCAGTATAGAGCGTATGCGCGAGCGTGACGATGCTGAAATTATCGATATCGAAGCGATTATTTACTGTGAAAAAGAGAGCCACAAGGGTATAAAAAAAGGCAAAAAAGGCGAAATGCTCCATCGTATCTCTACCCCCCCCCGTGAAGATATGGATCCTTTCTTTGATTGCAAGGTGAACCACAATTTTTGGGTCAAGGTCAAGGAAGACTGGCGCAACAGAGAAGGTCTTATCCATAATTTCGGACTTGACTGATATTAATTTCCATTCATAATTTTGTCTGTTTTATCACACCTTATTTACGAAAGGTTGTGTTATAAATGGATAAGAATGAAGCATGGGAAATCTTTACAAAAAGCGGAAAAATTACAGATTATCTTAAGTATAGGGAGATAGCCAATGAGGCTGAACACGGACGGATTGATAATAAAAGAAACCAACGTGGGTGATGCGGACAGATTTGTTACCGTTCTCACCCGTGATATGGGCGTTATCAGAGCGTTTGTCAGGGGAGCGCGAAGCATCAAAAGCCGCTCCCTTTCAGCAACTCAGCTGTTGGGCTACTCCCGTCTTTATGTCTTTATGAGCCGTGATACCTACGTGATTGATGAGGCTGAGCCGATTGAGGTTTTCTTCGGTGTCAGAGGTGATTTCACGAGAACCTCGCTTGCGATGTATTTCTGTGAGCTTATAAGTGAGTTGGCGCCCGAAGGTAACGATTCGCAGGAGATACTTTCTCTTGCGCTCAACACGCTCTACAAGCTTTCCAACAACAAACTGCCCACGCATCAGCTCAAGGCGATTTTTGAGATGCGTCTGCTGAGCCTTACGGGCTATATGCCGGCTCTTGTCGGCTGTGAGCATTGCGGCAAATACTCTGATGATACGATGTATTTTGACGTTGAGCATTCTCAGCTTTACTGCAGCTCATGTAAGCCGTCACAGCATACTTTTGCGCTTGGTGTAGGTGTTGTCACGGCGCTCAGGCACATCTGTCTTTCTGACCCCGAAAAGGTTTTTTCGTTCACGCTTTCTGCGGCAGGTCTTAAAAGTCTGTCTGAGATAAGCGAAATATATCTGCTTGCCCGTACACAACGCAGATATAAATCACTTGACCTGTACAAATCATTTACATAAAGGATTTTTTTGAAATGACAAGCAAAGAGAGAAAAAAGTATATAATCAACCGATGCTATTCTGCTCACTATGCAAAGCTTCCCGAAGCATTCAAGCAGATAAATGCCCTGCGTTATCCGGGGCTGTGGAT
>JAFOBC010000385.1 GCA_017382015.1 Clostridia bacterium | reverse complement strand
GCTTCCGCTTCGGGGATGACCGTCAGGTCGGGGGTAAATCTGCGGTACCCGAAATATTCCTCCAGGAAGGTGTAGGCGGAATAGAGAGTTCCGCGTTTTTCGCCGCCCGTAATGACAATATCGTCGCCGACGGTTTTGATGCAAACACCCTCGTCGCCAAGAGCAGGGTAATCAACAGCATCGTCGTATTCTCTTTCGGTTTTGCCCAGCGCAATTTCTTTTTCGGTTTTTTCCGTGCTGTCGGTGATTATGTTGATGTTTGTTCCGTTGATTTCCGCAAAAGTGTTTTTGAGCAGGTTGGCGGCAGTGATTTCCGCTTCGCTCGCCGTATCGGAAACAACGATAACGTATTCGTCAGTTATTTCAAGTGTTTGCGCCGGTGCATCAGCCTCAACGGGCGGCGTGAAAATATGCCCCTGAGGCTCAGCAGGAATAAATGCGGTGAAAATCGAAGTGAGAACCACACTCAGAGTCGTAAAAAACGGCATAATATAGCGTGGATTAAACGAGCTGAAAAAAGTTATCAAAGAACTCATAAGCTATTCCTCCGCTTACTGTAAAAATTATAATTCGCATAATGCAATTATATGCCTTTTGTCCGTGCATGTCAATTCAATGATAAAGCCAAGGCGGATACATGGAGTTTCACCGTGTGTCCGCCTGACCGTGTGTCCGCCTGTTTAATTTCAAATAAAAAGTTGAGTTTTTTTATTCTTATGGTATAATTGTTTCGGCAGTGAAACTGTTAACCGATAAATGTAAAGATTATGTTTCGCTATGATTTTTGTAAACAGCGAAACAGGATTTCAAAATTAAGATTATAAAATACCGTTATCCGCATGAGGCGGATATCTGAAAGGAGATAAATATGATAACTTTTAAACAAAATAACGAAATCACATACGATGATAAGGATTTAATGGAGGAAAATTCCTTTATCGGTGCCGAGGTTGAAAAAACTCCGATTCCGATTTTCAGCGAAATAAAAGATAAACTTCCGCAGCCGATATGGGAAAACCACAAGGAGCATATTGACTGCTACTGGAAGGTATGGGAGATTGCTTTCAAAAACCTGTATCAGCCCAAAGAGGGTACGGGCTTTATCACAAATTATATCGATGCTGCATTCAACGGCTGTATTTTTATGTGGGATTCCGCATTTATGCTGATGTTCGGAAAATATGCTGACAGAATTTTTAAATTCCAGAAGACCTTTGACAATTTTTACTCTCATCAGCATAAGGACGGATTTATCTGCCGTCAGATAGAAGAGGATAGCGGTAACGATGTTTTTGCCCGCCACGACCCTGCATCGACAGGCCCCGAGGTTATGACCTGGTGCGAGTGGGAATATTATCTTAATTTCGGCGACAAAGAAAGACTCGCGAGGGTGTTCCCTTGCCTGGTAGCATATCACCAGTGGATGCAGGAGCATTTCACCTGGCGTGACGGTACATATTTCTCCTCCGGCTACGGTTGCGGTATGGATAACTGCCCGAGGCTTGACGAAAAATATCACGTCTGCTACAGCCACGGTCATATGGTATGGGTGGATGCCTGTATGCAGGAGCTTAACGCTTGCAACCTGCTCATAAAAATGGCAAAGGAGCTTGGCAGAGAAGAATTTATTCCGGAACTTAAAGCCGAAAGTGAACATCTGTTTAAGGTAATAAACGAAAAACTCTGGGATGAAAAAACAAAGTTTTATTATGACCTTAAAAACGATGATACCTTTAACGGTGTCAAGCACATAGGTGCTTTCTGGGCACTGCTTGCAAAATGTGTTCCCGAAGACAGAAAAGAAGCTTTCATCGCTCATCTCAACAATGAAAACGAATTTAAAACCGAGCACAGAGTACCGACGCTTTCAAAAGATCACCCCGAATACAACAGTCAGGGCGGCTACTGGTGCGGTTCTGTATGGGCACCGACAAACTATATGGTTCTCAAAGGTCTTGATGCTTACAACAAATATGACCTTTCTTATGAAATCGCTTGCACTCACCTTGATGCTGTGGTAAACGTATTTAAGGATACGGGAACTGTTTTTGAAAATTATGCGCCTGAAAAAATCGATGGCAAATTTATGAAGGGCAGTTCATCAATGCCTGACTTCGTCGGTTGGACGGGTATTATCCCGATTTCAATTATGTTTGAATACGTTTTCGGTATTAAGCCCGATGCGGCAAACCGCAAAATCACCTGGCACATAAACCGCCTTGAAAAGCACGGAATTGAAAAATATCCCTTCGGCACGGATGGCGAATTAACCCTTATCTGCGAAGAGAGAAAATCCCCCGACGAAAAGCCGAACGTAACGGTGAAATCCAACGTGCCCGTTACCGTTGAAATTATATGGGGAGATAATAGCGAAACTATAGAAATATAAACTGAAGCATACGAGGAGATTTTGCTGTGAAAACATTTTTATTTCAGGGCGACTCGATAACAGACGCCAACAGAGATGATGAAAACTCGGATAATTTCGGATTGGGTTGCGGCTATGCATTCCTTCTTGCTGCCGATATTGAAAAGAATAACAAAGGCGAAATCAAATTCATCAACCGCGGCAAAAGCGGAGACAGAATCACCGACGTATACGCAAGGATTAAAGAGGATATCATTAACCTTAAACCGGATTATATGTCGATTCTTATCGGCGTTAACGATGTTTCTCACGAGCTTACTATGAGCTGCGGTGTCAGCCCGAAAAAATTCAGAATGATTTATAAGCTGCTTATCGAAGAAATCAAAGATGCATTGCCCGAAATCAAGATAATAATTTTAGAGCCGTTTGTTTTGCAAGGTTCTGCAACGGAAAAATTATGGGATGAATTTAACTCTCAGGTCAGAGGGCTTGCTGAAATTTCAAAAGAGATTGCAGACGAGCTTTCGCTTGAGTTTGTACCGCTTCAGGCAGAGTTTGATAATCTTTCCGCTGACGGTGATACAAGGTATTGGAGCGTTGACGGTATTCACCCCACCTCAGCCGGACATCAGCTGATTAAAGAAAAATTAGCCAAAACGCTCGAAACAATTTGGTGAATGTAAATTAACCTTGCAGTTGTTTCGATTGCCGGTTTTGCGCAGTGCGTTTTGTTGTTTTGAACGTGATATCGTAAATAAATATAAAGGGCAGTGTCATCATCTGACACTGCCCTTTGGTTGTTATGTTATTCAAATAATGTTTTTGTGCCTGCGTTATATTCCCACGGGGTAAATCCCGTTTCAAGTGAAGGGCTGTTAAGCGCAAGCGTAAAATCGCGGTTTTCCGGATCTTTAAACATAGGATCTGCAAAAACAGCGTTGTTGTAATATCCTCTTATGGTCATTATGACCATCGATTTCCTGTCGAATAAACCCATAGAGTCACCCGAATAGACATTGCCGCCGTGTTTATAATCCCAGTAAGTGTTGCTGTCATCAACGAACCAATCTCTTTCGGTTGTAAGCGCATACATTGTTGCGTTGTCGGTAACAAAAATGTTGTTGGTGAGTGTAAGCGAGTTGTGTTCTTCGTTTCTGGTGATTCTGAATGCACCCTCGCCGCCGAAAGCGAAAATGTTGTTTCTTACTATGTTATCTTTGCCGTAGTGCTGGTGGAACGTCTGGGATGAGCAATCATAAACAAGGTTGTTTTCAACGAGCATACCGCTTGAGCCTTCATCAAGATAAATGCCCCAGCCGCCATAGCCGTATCTGCCTTCGTCGCAGCCTACGTTATAGATAACGTTGCCGCTTATAACCGTATCGGGCTGAATTCCGAGTGTGTAGATTGCGCCCATATCCGAAAGCCAGCCGTTGCCGATATCATAAATCAGGTTGTCGCAGATTTTTATGTTGTTGGTGGAGTTGTCGCTGTAGCCCCAGTTCCAACCAACGGAAATGCCTGTGTACCAGCCGTCGTGAATTTCGTTGTTGGTAAGGTCGCAGTCAATGGCGTGGGTAAGCAGAATGCCGATGGCGTTGTTGAAAATTCTGCCGTAACTGCTGATATGGCAGTCTGTTACGTCAATGTTGCGTGTTGATGCGGGAACAACAAAATCGCCGTGGATGAACACTGCGTTTGCACCGATTTCGTTGAACATACAGCTGGTTATTTTACAGTCTGCCGCAGCTTTATCAAACTTTACGGCGGTGTTGGAAATGTTTTCAAAACGGCAATCGGTAAAGTTGATTTCTGAGGAAGCCGTGATGTTGATTGCTGCAGGGGTTTCGAATGCTGCCTGCGGGTGGTTTGCACCGTATTCGATGTTTTTGTATAATGGGTGTGACTCAGGGAAAACCTTGCCGGAAAATGTATCGCCCTTGCCGACGTAATCCCAGTCGGTCTTTTCAAAGTCAATACCCTGAAATGAAATGTTGTTGGCTGTATCAATGCTCATGAGCTTTTCGGTGAAGGCTGCATAAAGCACTGTGTTATCAACTGTGTCGCCCTCTTCGGGGATATAGTAAAGCTTTTCTTCACTACGGTCAAGATACCATTCGCCGGGGAGTGAAAGAGCCTCTTTTACGTTTTCAAAAACGTAATTATCTTCGACTCTTACTGTCATTGCGATTGGTTTTCTTGTCTCAACTCTGCCTGTAGCGGCGTCAACCGAGTTAAGAGGGAGAAGCTCGTCGCACCAGAAATGCATTATTCTTACAGCAACGTCTTTGACGTTTGAAAAATTAAGAACGTTATTGGGGTTTGCATAGAAAACAACGGATTTTGTGAAAAACTGAGCTTCGTTTTCGGGGACCATAGCCTCGTCGGTTTTCGGGTCAGCAACCTTAAACAGCCCTGCCTTCGGATAACAGGGGCGTGAAAGCCTTTTGTTTTCCTTGAAGAGAGAATGGAAATAATCGTCATTACTTTCAACGGGAATATCTGTGACAAAAGCTTTAATACCGTTGATTGCGGTTTCGCTCCAACCCGAAATCTCTTTTGCGCCCGTAAATGAAACTTTTTCATTGGGATATGAGCGGTAAAGAACGTTGCTTCTGTCATCAGAAGTGAATTCGACGGTATTTTCAATTAAATATGTACCTTCTCTGAACCAGACCGTGACAGCTTCGTCAGAGGTGTTGTTTTTGAGAATCTCTTTTGCTTTTTCTAAGGTTTTCAGCGGAGCTTCAAGTGTGCCTGCGTTGCTGTCATCACCGTAGGGGGCAACAACAAGGTCGTATTCACCCATAACAAATTCGCCTTCATCAAAGGCTGTTTTAACCTGTGTTGATGTTTCGGGGAATTCGGGTG
>JAFOBC010000384.1 GCA_017382015.1 Clostridia bacterium | reverse complement strand
TGCGGTAGAAGGCGACAGCGTAAACGTTAAATTCGACCAGGCCAAGATTGACGAAGACAGAGTAAACGATTACAAGGTCACAATCCGTCGCAAGTCAGACAAAGCAATTGTCAAGCAGGTCTGCTTCTGGTCAAGATATTACCTCAACGATATGCCCGAAACAATCGAGCAGAAGATTACTGAGCTTGAAAAAGGCGAATATATCGCAGAAATAACCGCACGCGGCTTCTGGAACAACAAGTCAACAAATAAGCTTTGCGGTGAGTTCACAGTTTAATTTCAGCTATATTTTCCTCCCTTTCTGCATATCAATTGCAGAAGGGGAGGCGCTTTTTATGCTCAATGAAATATTAAAGGCTGTTTTTCTCGGCATTGTCGAGGGGATAACAGAGTGGTTGCCCGTCAGCAGTACGGGGCATATGTTGCTTGTTGATGAATTCCTCACACTTAGCGCAAGCGATGATTTTAAGCGTATGTTCTTTATTGTTATCCAGCTCGGTGCAATTCTGGCAGTTACCGTTTTGTATTTTCGCAGAATGATTCCGCTTGAAATCAACAGGGGATTGAGGGTGAAAAAACACACGGTATCGGTCTGGCTGAAGGTAGTTGTTGCGTGTGTGCCGGGGGCTGTTGCCGCGGTTTTTGCCGGTGATTTTGTTGATTCTCATCTGCATACACCGTCTGTAATTGCTTTAGCTCTGATATTTTACGGATTTATTTTTCTTTTTATCGAGTCGAGGCTTAAGAACAAATCCCCAAGGGTAGAAACACTTGAAGAAATATCGTTCCGCGATGCTTTTATAATCGGTCTTTTTCAGGTGCTTTCAATTATTCCCGGCACGTCACGCTCGGGCGCAACTATTGTCGGTGCGCTGGTTATCGGCATATCAAGGGTTGCGGCGGCGGAGTTTACGTTTTTTATGGCTGTGCCGATAATGTTCGGCATGAGCCTGCTGGAGCTTATGCGATTCGGCTTTGCTGTTTCTCTGCAGGAGGCGGCTGTGCTTATTTCGGGCACTCTTACGGCATTTATTGTGTCGCTTATATCTGTCAGAATGCTTATCAGTTATATCAGCAGTAAGGGGTTTGCCGCTTTCGGATATTACAGGATTTTACTCGGTGTCTGTGTCCTGATTTACTTTGGTGCTGAATTTTTAGCTTGATTTCAAATTTGAAAAATAGTTAAAAATCCCTCTTGATTTCTTTTACGTAGTATGTTATTATATTTGAGGGTTAGCACACTTGTAAAAGTGAATATGGGGGCGTAGCTCAGCTGGGAGAGCGCTTGAATGGCATTCAAGAGGTCAAGAGTTCGATCCTCTCCGTCTCCACCAGAAGTCCGCAATCGTAACGATTGCGGACTTCTTACGTTATTTTGCTATATTGAATTTTGTTGAAAAAGTAATATATATGCGATATAATATATTCGTTCAGTTTTAGAGTTCTTCATTTTTTACTAGCGGAAGGGAAAATAATAAAAATAGCTGGAATTTTTGAAGAATTAAAACCGACACTGAAAAAATATTGGTGATACATCATTTTACTTATACTGAATTAAATGTTTCAGATGCAGAATAGTTCGTGTTTGAGATTTTTAAGTAATTGAAATGATAATTTAAAAGGAGAAGATTTTGATGAAAAAACTTTTGACTTTGTGCGAGAAAGAGACACCTGATTGTATTAAGGTGAAAGGGCATTTTGCTAGATATGTAATTGAAAAAGAGTATTCTGATGACGAATACAAGGCTATCATGGCAGAAGCAGATAAGTATGAGATATATGTTTTCTCAAGTTGGGGATATGACTATGGATATGGTACCGAAGATTCTTCAACAAGTGAAGCATCGGAAAAAATTGAGGATTATCAAGTTGTAGTGTCACAAAACGGACTTCATTTTGCAGGTGTAGCGGATACATCAGATTATTATGGATTTAATAAGGAGTCACATTTCGATAAAGATCTGCATGTAACACTTGTTGGTGATCCTGTTGATAGCTGGAAAGGATATCCGTTAGTTTCTAAAACCGGTAGTAGTTTTTCAAGTGATGACCACGAAAAGTGGGATTTCACATATTATTATCTCAGAGAGAAATAATATGCAACGTCACAAAAGGAGAATCCAAAATGTTTGAGTTTTATAGGATTGTTGTAAATCCTGATAGTCAAAAAGAAGAAATAAAGAAGTTTCAGTATGAAGAAACTCCTGAAACTATAGAGCTAAAAGAAAAGTTCCAAAAGGCAAAAGACGAATATGAGGAGTATGAGGTCACATACGTCGAATGGTATTATCATACGCATCGAGAGGAAAAAAGTTTTCCTATGAGTTTATCTGAATCTGTATTTAGAGAAGACAAATTTGTTGGATGTATGAGAAACGGTGTGTTCATCGCTGTAGATGACCAAGAAAGACTTGTTTTTGAGCAAAAGGGTCAAGGCGCGCAAGTTGAAACAAATTTTAAAATCAGAAGAAGATAATGAGTGTGCTGGAAAAATCAACGTATTTAGTCGAATGTTTAAATTGAATAATAAAACAACGGGGGTACACTTTTGCGTGCATCGGGAGAGCGCTTGAATGGCATTCAAGAGGTCAAGAGTTCGATCCTCTCCGTCTCCACCAAAAAACCAAGTCTTCAGACTTGGTTTTTTTATTAACAGCATACTGAAACAATTATTTTTATTTGCTTTCACAGTAGTTTTTTTATACTATTATGCAGTAATCTTAAGGCGTTTTATAATATTCAGTTGGAGTTTTTCCTGTTACTCTTTTAAAAATTCGTGAAAAGTTACACGGATCAAAACCTGTTGCTGTTGCCGCTTCAGTTATAGTGCAGTGTTCTTTTTCTATGAGGTCACAAGCTTTATATATACGAAGATTAGTCAGGTACTGATGCGGAGAAACAGTTGTTTTTTCTTTAAACAAAACTGAGAAATAACTACGCTCCAAACCAATCTCACGAGCAATCTGATCAACACTGAGCTGCTCATAATATTTTGATTCCATCAAACCTATTGCTCGTTCAATTCTGTCATCGTGTACAAATGTTTTTTTGTTTTTCATTAAGATTCCAAGAAACTCATAAATGCACGAAGTTTCTCGCAAAGATTCACCGGCATCGCCACAGCCCCATTCAGCAACCATTTGTTGAATACAGTTGCATAGTTCGGAGAAAAGTTCAGGCGGAGCAAAAGGAAAATCAGAAGAAATTCCTGCCTCTTTAAATACAAAACCAAGGTCTAACCCGTCAACAGCACACCAATATCCTTTTCTCGGTTCATTTGAATCTGCCGTATGAATAACTGTATCTCCGGGGAAAAGAATATAGCAATCTCCCGGTGATATGGAGAATTCCTTTTCGTTAATAATAACTGAGCCATACCCTTCAACACAACATTCCATGATATACACATTACGTATAATGGGGCCATAACACTCTCCAGGCAATAAATTATATTCTTTTTCGCAGTACAGAACAGTAGGAACTTGCCTGTTGATATAGTTGTTAATATTAGCCATCCTTTTTTACTCCCAACAAAATGAAGAAAAGTTCACACAAATATAACTTGAAATAACACTTTTAAATTAATAAAATTGTATCAAAACATCTTGCAAAATGCAAGGGAGAAAACAACAAATTGAAAGGTGTGTTCTTTATGAATAAGAAATTACAAGTTGCGAATATAGGTATGAAATTCGGTATGTGCCACGTTGAAGGCGCACTTGATTGTAAAGATGCAGAAATTGCTTTAATCTGTGACAGTAATGAAGAGAATCTTCGCTTTGCAGGTGAGAGATATAATATCCCTGAAGAAAAATGGGTAACTGACTATATAGATATTGTAAACAATAAAGATATTGATGTAGTTACTGTTGCTATTCCTGACCAGCAGCACAAGCAGGTTTCCTGCGATTTACTTCGTTCGGGTAAACACGTTCTCTGCGAAAAGCCTCTTGCGTTAACAAGAGAAGATATTGAAGAAATAGTGAAAGTAGCAGAAGAATCAAATGCGAAATTTATGGTAGGTCAGATTTGCAGATTCACTCCTGCTTTTGAAAAAGCAAAAGAAATAATAGAGTCAGGTACTATTGGCGAATTGTATTTTGTTGAATCAGAATATG
>JAFOBC010000383.1 GCA_017382015.1 Clostridia bacterium | reverse complement strand
CCTCACCGACGTTTACTACGGCTCAACCGAAGAAGATTGGAACAAAATTACAATCGGTTCTGCGAACGACGCCTTGATTTCTGCTGCAATCCATTTTACCGAGGTTCCGGAGGTTGCAGTGCCTGTCATCGCTTCGGGTGTCTGCGGCGATAATCTTACCTGGACTCTGTATGAAAGCGGTCTGCTTGAAATCACAGGCACAGGCGCGATGTATGTTGGCAAAGATTCGCCGGCACCGTGGAAATCGTATCGTTCAAGCGTTAAAACTGTCATAATTGACGACAGCGTAACAAGCATAGGTGATTATGCGTTTTATTGCTGCACAAGCCTTGCGAGCGTGACAATCGGCAACAGCGTAACAAGCATAGGTAATTATGCGTTTGAGGATTGCAGCAGCCTTGCAAGCGTAACAATCCCTGGCAGCGTAACAAGCATAGGCGAGTATGCGTTTTGTTATTGCATAATCCTCACCGACGTTTACTACGGCTCAACCGAAGAAGATTGGAACAAAATTACAATCGGTTCTGCGAACGACGCCTTGATTTCTGCTGCAATCCATTTTACCGAGGTTTCGGAGGTTCCAGTGCCTGTCATCGCTTCGGGTGTCTGCGGCCCGAATCTCACGTGGACTCTTGAGGATGGTGTGCTGACTATTGACGGCACAGGCGAAATGTATGATTTTGACAAGAATGATTACATTTACGTGTATATAGGTGGTGGTTCTGAAGCATCTACGGGTAATACGGACGTTAGTGTGAACAAGACGACAACCGCCAAGATAACAACCGACAGAATAACAAGCACCAACAAACCCACGTCCGTTAAACCAACGAAAACGGAGACGGGCACTAATCGTACTGAAAAAAACTCTGATCACATAACACATCCCGGCTATTTTGATGACGATTACTATTACACCTATTCGTATTCATCAAACACACAGGAGCCGGTTATTGAAGAAACCTGTACCGTGAGAAAAGAAGAGTCTACCACTGCGCACGTCATTAAGGTTAACGCTTCCGAAAGCTCAACTTACAGAGAACCATCTGATAGTGATTACCCAGCGGTAGATTACCCAGCGGTAGATTACACAACGGTAGAGTACACAACCCAGCAGAAAGATTACTCGGATTATATGGTTGTGTATCGTTGGAACAAACACCTTGACAAAATCAAGAAAGTTGTTATAGGTGACGGCGTGACATCAATCGGCGATTCTGCTTTTGCTGATTGTACGCAATTGGCAGCGGTTGAGATGTCCGATTCAATAATAAGTATCGGCGACTATGCTTTCAAAAACTGTTTTGCGCTGACAGAGATTGAGATTCCCAAAAATGTTGCCTCTGTTGAGGAGTATGCGTTTTACGGGTGCTCTGCTCTGGATACGGTTAACTTCAATGCTGAGGATTGCAAGATACTTTATTCTTATTATGCCGATATGTTCTATGCATCTCCTGTAAAAACGCTTAATGTTGGAACAGGTGTTAATAATCTGCCCAATATCGATACGCTTGAAACAGTAAATTTTGCGGACGGTGCAACGGTCGTTCCCGCCGGCGCTTTTTCCGGATGCACGAAACTTACAACAGTTAATTTGCCTGATAGTATAGAACGGATAGGGATCAGTGCTTTCTATGGCTGTGATTCTCTCACGAGCTTTGTCACACCCGCAAACACAACATATATCGGCGATTTTTCATTTGAAAATTGTGATTCTCTTGCAGAAGTTACCATTGGTGAAAACGTTGAATTTATAAGCCAGAATGCTTTTGCCGGTTGCTATAGCCTGACAGTTGTTAACTTCAATGCGAAGAATTGCGAATTTTCGGTTGAGGGTCATCTCTTTTATAACTCCCCGGTAACAATGCTGAACGTTGGCGCCGGTGTCAACAGTCTGCCTCGTTTGAGCGCTCTTGAAACTGTAACCTTCGCAGACGGGGCAACGACGGTTCCGTATGAAGCTTTCAGAGACTGCACTAAACTGACAACTGTAAATCTTCCTGATACTGTAACGGTTATAGACGCATATGCGTTTGCCGGTTGTAGTTCACTTACACAGCTGGAGCTGCCCGAAAACCTTACATATATTGGCTACAACGCTTTCTATGGGTGTGAGTCACTAAAGGAAATTACTATTCCCGAAAATGTAACAGAAATAGGTGGCTATGCATTCTCTTACTGTGTTTCTCTCTCTACACTTAATTACGATGCTAAAAATTCTTATATCGATTCGTACGCGTTTTACCTTGCTCCGATAACAGTGCTTAATGTCGGTGCAGGTGTTGATTATCTGCCTGCTGTCAGCACTGTCAAAACTGTCACCTTTGCACCGGGCGCAACAAAAGTTCCCGACAACGCCTTTTATAACTGTACAGAGCTTACTTCTGTCGCTCTCCCTGATTCGGTTGAAACAATCGGTTACCGTGCATTCAGCTGCTGCACAAAGCTCGAAAGTATTGTGCTGCCGAAGAATCTCGAAACAATAGAAGAAAACGCTTTCTATGCATGCTATAATCTCAGAACCGCGGATTTACCCGGGTCTGTTACAAGAATTGAGAGATGTGCATTTGATAACTGTTCAAGACTTCAGAGTGTTGTTCTTCCCGATTCAATTCAATACATCGGAGAATTTGCATTTTACGGATGCGTATCAATCAAAACGTTAACCATACCTGAAGGTTTATTTGCTATCGGTCAGGCGGCGTTCGGCTGCTGTTATGCACTTGAAAGTGTAGAGTTCAACGCAATAAATTGCTGTATGGAAAACTTTGATTATTACAACGGCTACGGCATTTTCTATAACTGCGATAATATTTCTGCAGTTACTTTCGGTGCAAAGGTAACTGCAATTCCGGATGCACTTATGAAGGACAAAGCCAAAATCACATCTGTTGTTATTCCTGAGTCGGTCAAATCAATCGGATTGCATGCTTTTGAGAGCACATCTATTGTAACTCTCGAGCTTCATAGCGGCATTGAAAGCATAAGTTCGAATGCGTTCGGAAATATCGGAACACTGGAAACGATATATTTCAATGTTACCAATGAAAATTGTGAAAACAACTATTTCGGAACTGAAATATTCGGCGAATCCGGTAGTCAGACTGATGGCGTAACAGTTATATTCGGCGAAACGGTAAAACATATACCCGGTAGCCTGTTTTGTTGGAATCCGTACGTCAGAAATGTTGTATTTGGACCTAACGTAGCTACTATTGGCGATTGTGCATTTTTAGGTTGTTCAGGTATCAGCAGTATAGAACTTCCGAAAAATCTTGAAACTATAGGATGTGATGCATTCTATCAATGCACATCGCTTACAGAGGTTACAATCCCTGAAAATGTTACTTTTATTGACACAAATGCGTTCTGGATCCGTGAAGGAGCGCTGACAACTGTTAATTACAACGCTGTTAACTGTGATGCGCGTGGAGCTTTCGGCTATAATAACAGCATTAGAGTAGTTAATGTAGGTGATAAGGTAACACGTCTTTCTGCCTATATGTTTGATTGCTGTGAAAATCTTGAGAGAGTATATATCCCCGATGTTGTAATTGATATTGATCCGATGGCGTTTGATGGTTGCGGTAAAGTTATAATTGTATGCAAAAACGGTTCCTATGCAAATGTTTTTGCTGTTCAGAACAATATCGGATATATTATTGAAGATGATGTTGAAGGCACCGCCTTTGAGATTAAGAGTGATATGCTTCTCGGTTATTACGGTACAGCTGAAAATATTGTTCTGCCGTCAAAAACGGATTCGGTTGGTATCAATGCATTCAAGGGTAACGGATTTGTTAAATCTATCGAAATTCCTTATAGTGTTTCGGTGATTTATGCAGGTGCGTTTGCGGAATGTTCTGCTCTTGAAAGGGTAGTGGTTCCGTTTACAGTCACAGAAATCAGCGATTCAGCCTTTGACGGAACAAACGCAACGATTTATTGCTACTATAATTCCTATGCATACAATTACGCTGTTAAAAACGGAATCAATTATGAGCTGATTACCGTAACGCTCAGTTCCGACAGCGTAAATATGTTCACGGGCGAATCGTTTGTAATCAACGCTGTTGCGTCCGTTACACTTGCAAGCGGTGTTCCTGTGGTTTGGAAGTCGAGCAATTCATCGGTTGCTTCTGTTGATTCAACAGGCAAGATTGTTGGCGGAAACGTTGGCGAAACCACAATAGGAATTTATAGCTTTGACGGTGCTTTATTTGATGAATGTAGCGTTATAGTATCTGAACCGGTTGACGAGTTAGAAAATGTCGAACTGAATTTTGAACCTGCTTCGACCGATACCGTAGCATATGGCGAAAAGATAGTTCTTCATATTAATGTCGCAGACCTTCCTGAAGGTGCAAGCGTTAAATGGACTTCATCAAACGAAGCTGTTCTCAAAACCAGCAACGTTAATGCCGAATGTGGCACACACGAAGGTTGCGTAACGATTACGGTCGAATCTGTTGGTAACGGTTCAGCTGAAATAACAGCGACAATTGTTGATGAAAATGGCGAGCCGATTCTTCGTGACGGTGAAGAAATTAAGGCTTCATATACGATGAATTCCAAAGCAACATTCTGGCAAAAACTTATTGCATTCTTCCGTAAGATTTTTGGCATTTCTCGAATCATTCTTCAATCAGTTCAGTAAATAAGAAATCGTCCGATTGAGTCTGTTTTGCTCAGTCGGACGACTTTATTTTAAAGATCGATTATTAGCGAAAAATCCAAACCCAACTCGGGATGGTTTTAAGGGAGCAGTCCACGGTTTGTTCAGTCGGCTACTTCCTCATTTTTATTAATTCCACAAAATATCGGAATATTTTTTGTTAGCTGCCTTCTGGGTTTCCGGGGCGGAATGGACGTGGGGACACACGCGAATTTCTCCAAATGGGAGCTGTCAGGTGTGGGAGACGACGGTTATATATGCGTGCTGACGAAAGTCTCAGGTGAGAATGGCATACTGTGACGCGACTTAGGTTGATGGGAACAGATGGATGGGGCCTGGATAACAAACAAAAGAACAGATTTTCAGAGAAATATTTGTTGGGGGAGCAACGAATAGAAAACACAGCCAATAAACTCAATTAGCGTCAAATTTGAGTTCAAAAATAGTATGAAATATTTGCAAAGCAGATAACTGAAAAATGCGATAAAAAACTTCTGTCCATTTTCAGAGCAGGAGTTGATGTTAGATTAGTTTATTTACAGTATGAATAAGAATGCGTAAATAACTACGTTTGCTAAGCAAACACATTTGCAAAGCTTTACATTTATGGTATAATTCAAAATATCAAACTACACTTGAGGGATAGTTATGTTCAACAGAATTGTTTCACTTATAACTGCATTGATTACTATGCTTGGAGGATGTTTTTCTACCTTGGCATATGCCATACTGTTTCCATCTTATGAAATGACTGATTCAATCCGCTTTGCACAGTCGCTCGGTCAGGGTTGGAATCTGGGCAACACTATGGAAGCGTGCGAAAAGTTTTCAAGCGAAAAAGCAGGACTCGAAACAGAAACAATGTGGGGCAACCCACAAACAACCAAAGAACTGATTGCTTTTGTTAAAGATTGCGGTTTTGACTCCGTCCGTATTCCCATAACATGGGCACAGCACCTTGGCGAAGCACCGGATTATACAATTGACAAAGCGTGGCTCGACAGAGTCAATGAAATTGTCGATTGGGTGCTTGAATGCGATATGAAAGCTATCATTAACGTTCATCACGATGATGCTTTTTGGCTGATAACCGACAATGAGCACAGAGAAAGCTCCAAAGATATTCTCACAAAAATCTGGCAGCAGCTCTGCGAAAGGTTTGCTGATTACGATGAAAACCTTGTGTTCGAAATAATGAACGAGCCGAGAGTTGCAAACGCAGAGGATGAATGGCAGGGCAACGAAGAATCCAGAGCAGTTGTGAATTACCTCAATTTCTCCGCACTTGAAACAATAAGAAACAGCGGCGGCAACAACGCAACGCGCTACGTGCTCATTCCCACCTATGCCGCAAGCGGACTCGATGAAAACATTGATGCACTTGAGCTTCCCGACGATGACAGAGTTATAGTTTCTGTACATTATTATTTCGGCACGGCTCATCAGTCGGAATTTATGGACAACGAAAAAGTGTGGAGTATTTCCGAAAAATATTCGCTCTATAAAACATTCCGCAGAATGCACAAGCGTTTTATTGCAAACGGCTACGGCGTGTGTAAAAGTGAGTTCGGTTGGACCGATAGAGATAACCTCGAAAACCTCGCAACGAATGCAAATTACTACGTTGAGCTTGCCGAGAAATTCGGCTTCTCCTGTATGGTCTTGGATAACGGCAGCTCGTTTGAACTGATTGACCGCAGGAACCTGAAACAAATATACCCCGAATATATCAAAGCAATAACGGGAGATATGGTCTTATAAGCATGGTCTTATAAGCATTGTCCTTTCTTATGTTGTAGTAAATTGACAGTGTTATGTTATTATGATATAGTTTATACGGAAATCAAATCTGTTCCCTCGAAAAGTGGCTCTGCGCACTGAGGGCTTGGATGGCTTTGGTTTCTTTTTATTTTTAAAATTCAATAAGCCATATAAATGTCGATCGAATCGAACGGTCCGATATCAGCGATACCATATGCTACTTTCCCACCGACACAATGGATGAAAAAATCAATCATTGCTTTCATCTGCTGGTGGTTATCTGCGGATAATTAAAACCAATAGACAAAAGTAAAAATCGCTTGAGTTATACACTCAAGCGATTTTTGTTTATATATCCATATTGCTTTGGTCGCAGAGTCTGAAACTGAAACCGTTTATTATATCGGCTTTGTTTTTGTCTTTACCAAGACCTTTGCATAGACAAAGCTGTTCGGATTACATCGGGTACGCACTTTTTCCGCAAACGAACGCAGCACACTTTTGCTGCACACCTCAATGACACCGTGTCCTTTATGAGGTTATTTGGTTTCGTTTGCTATGTTCGGACCGAAAGTGCATACCGCTTCATTCTCCTTCTTGATTTATTTTATTTAATCGACTTCGCAATTTCTATCCCTGACGGTTGAACTAAAACGGGATTTTTTAATCACTTGCGCTGTGATTTATACTCCTATCGTGATTCATTTCATATACCAATATGTAAGAATGACCGGCGCTACAAATCGCAACTTCAACTTCCCTGCCCAAAACAGGCTGTTTTTT
>JAFOBC010000042.1 GCA_017382015.1 Clostridia bacterium | reverse complement strand
GCTTCAGCAGGCTCTGTTGCTTCAGCAGGCTCTGTTGCTTCAACGGGTTCAGTTGCTTCAACGGGTTCAGTTGCCTCAGCAGGCTCTGTTGTTTCAACGGGTTCAGTTGCTTCAGCAGGTTCTGTTGTTTCAGCAGGTTCAGTTGCTTCAGCAGGCTCTGTTGCTTCAACGGGTTCAGTTGCTTCAGCAGGCTCTGTTGCTTCAACGGGTTCAGTTGCTTCAACGGGTTCAGTTGCCTCAGCAGGCTCTGTTGTTTCAACGGGTTCAGTTGCTTCAGCAGGCTCAGTTGCTTCAACGGGTTCAGTTGCCTCAGCAGGCTCAGTTGCTTCAGCAGGCTCAGTTGCTTCAGCAGGTTCAGTTGCTTCAGCAGGCTCAGTTGCTTCAGCAGGTTCTGTTGTTTCAGCAGGTTCAGTTATCTCAACAGATTCCGGTACTTCGATAGGCTCTGCTATGGGCTCCGGTGTTTCAGTTGTCTTTGTTGTTTTAGCTTTGGTTGTTCTCTTTTTGGTTGTCTTTGGCTTTGCGGTTTCAGCAGGTTCGTCGTTTACAGCGGGCTCAGCAGTTGCTGCAGCCTCGTCTGCTTCGACGGCTTCTGTTATCTTAGCTTTGGTTGTTCTCTTCCTGGTTGTCTTTGGCTTTGCGGTTTCAGCGGGTTCGTCGTTTACAGCAGGCTCAGCAGTTGCTGCAGCCTCAGCTACCTTGACGGATTGTGTTGCCGAGGCAGGATTGTTTACTGAAATAATCTCTGCAGGTTCGGATGCGGTAGCTTTTGTTCGTTTTTTCTTCGGTGTTGGCTGCTGTATGGATTCCTCTGAAGCTATGTTTAAAAATTTTTCAACAAATGACATTTTTTATGTTCCTTTCGGTTAGTTTAAAAATTTTTTGATCGTGTAAGCGTTTGGCAAGGGTGAGCGGCGCACGGCATCAACTGCCGCTTTTGTTTTTCAGCCAGCTTTCCGTAATCTTTTTGATTCCGCAGCTGATGAAATCGACTTCAACTATGTTCGTTGCGGCGCAGGGGTTGATGCTGAGGATTGTTCCTTCGCCGTACGTCGGGTGGTGAATCTTCTCTCCGACGAGCAGTGTGCTTACCTGCGGTGCGGCAGGCTTTGGTTGCTTCTGCGGTGTAAAAACCCAGTAATCGCCTATCTTTTTGGTTGTGCTGTCCCATATGTCCTGGATTTTGTAAAGGTAAGTTCCGTCAGCCTGCTTTTCGGGTAAAACTGCGACGCAGTGGCTGGGTTTGGTTATGTATGCGAAAATTCTTTCGCCTTTAAAATATGTGTGTGACATAAGGTTGCAGAATTCGCTTCCCGTGATGAGCTTGCCGCCAAGCTTGATTGGTTTATGTCGCACCAGTCCAAGCTCGCTGAGAGTAAGGTCAATGTTCGATGTGAGGTTGACTATCGGCTCTGTGTAGTTGCTCGCTTTTGCCAGGTAATCCAGCGCGTCGTGCCACGTGCAGTCCAGCGTTCCGCCAAGTGCTCTGATTGCGCAGTCGCCGACAAATTTGTTTTCGGGGTTAATGTTCTTGCCTATAAATTTGTCAAAATCGTCAGGTATGTCGCGCGCATGGCTTTTTCGGCTGATGCCCGTTGCCTTTTCAGCCTCAGGGCAGAATTGCCATATCGCTTCAATTTGGTACAGCCTTATATCCTTAAGTGCGGCGTTAGCTGTTTTCAGCACAAAGCCGCCGTTACCCGGCACAAGCGCATGATAGCCTGAATAATGCATCTTTATAACAAAGCTGCTGTTCGGGTTAGCTTCAAGCAAGTCGTAGAGCGATGATGAGCGGATTTTTTTAAACCCGCTTGCTCTGAGCATATCCGATATTACCGTTGCATTAGTCGGTATGGTTGCTCGCAGATGTGCCTGAGTTATGAGGATTTTAACTACCTCTTTCCAAGTCCTGTTGATTACGATGGATACGGAGTTAACTGCACTGTGAGAAGCTTCGCAGTAGTATACGCCGGTAGGGTTAAGGTTTATTGTTTCAATGCTGATATTAACCACAGAAATTCTCCTCCATTTTATTGGTGTGATTGTATTATCCGACATAAAACGGTTCAGAAAAATAGGGGGGCAAAATCTGTGTACAACTGCAATGTATATTGAAATAGGAGAAAATCTTTAGTATAATCAAATAAATACAGTAAAAATAAGCGGTGTATCGAAAAAAAACACCCCCTATTTTCACAGGGGGTTTACTGTAATACAATCAACCGTGGAATGATGCCTGAGCAATAAAGATCCGCACACGGAAAGGGGATAAATATGTCAACCTTTATGCCGACAGATTTTACAAATCAAGCAAGAGATACCAAGGCAAAACTGGATGAGTTTTTTTGTATAATTGCCAGAGGAGAAGCTTTGCGAATCATTGAAAAAATGCGAAGCACAGCACACAGCGGTGAGCATCTGACCAAGCTTTCCGATCAGCAGGATGAGTTGCTTGTCCTGTTGGGCACCATTCCGCAATATACAGAAAAACATTATATTGAAAATGCTGCAGGTGAGCGCCGCGCTAAGGGGCTGATTACGGATTTCAGCTCTGACGGTATTGACGAGATTGAAGACGCTTTGGATACATACGAAGACTACGCATATATGCTCAGAAGCATTGACGAAATCGACCGTACTATTGATGCTGAATTTCTGAAGAAGCTTAACGAAATTTACGGTGAATACAAATCGTCAGCAGACCATATGACACGTCTGGTAAGGCGCCTTCTTCGCTATAATTTCAACGTGACGGATGAGAGTATCGCGGGTCTGACAACAAGGGTGCTTATTTTAAAGCAGTTTATAAATCAGTTTGGTTATGACTGTAAAGGCATCAGGTGCGAAGAGCTTGAAGATGTGGTTGCTGAAAAATACAACGGTGACGTTGATAAAATTGACGACAGTATATTTGACCTGATTTCACAGCCGCAGGATATAAAAAGCGATGATAAAGAGGGCGTTTTGTTCGGCGACAAATATATAGGTGAGCTGACAAAGTTGCACGGTACTATCAGAATCAAAGCGCCGATGACTTATGTAACAAAAGAGATTTGTGAGCGCCTTTGCCGTGTTATGAGAGCCGATGTTCTTTCTGAGGCGGCGGTTAACGGTACGGCGGTGCTGCTTTCTGATTGCTTTGCAGATTCGTTGCCGTATTATGAGATAGGCATTAAGCATATCAGAAACTATTCTTCGCTTGAGAGTATTGACGCGGTGGAAGAGTTGAACGAGATGCTGCGACAAAGACACAGCAGAGGCTATTACCTGTATACCGATTTTTCTTATTCGTTACGTCTGTATACTCTGCTTAAGTTTTTCGGAGATAAAATTCAGGTGCTGAGAAAAAAATCAAACGAAGACTTGATTAAAAATCTGCAGCCCGAAGCTTTTTTGAAAGTGGAGAAAAACAAAGGCCAAAAATGCAAACTGAGCAGTGTTTTTTCTCCGGAGAAGATAAAATATGCAGATTTTGAAAGCTCTGAAGATAAAGAAAAATATATCAAGCTGGTAAACTCGCTTGAAAAGGTCCTGTTTGATCTGTGTGAAAGCACCGAGGCAAAGAAGGCGGAAAAAATCAATTATGCAGCCAAGATAGGCAAGGCGTATGAGGAGCAGACGGAAAGAGCACTGGGCGAGCCGATTACCTACGTTAACTACCCCGATATATACAGGCTGATGGTGCTTGCCAAGTATTACGCTCAGGCTATTCCTGTCACGTCCGAAAATATTGCACTTCTACAGGATGTTTGTCCCGGTGTTAAGATTTCCTGGGTGCCCGGTGCAAAGTTTTTCTCTGATATTGTCAATGACTCGGTTGTTGACAAAATTCTTCACGCAACGGGTAAAGTGCTGAAAAATGACAATAATTCCCTCAAGCAATTTATTGCATACGCAGAGCGTTTTGTAGAAGATAAAGAAAAATATACACAGAGGCTGTATAAGCGGGTACGATCAAGATATAACACAGCCAGCAAAAAGGGCGGAGAAGATTTTAAAGATAACCGTGAAGTGCTGTATTCCTCTTGCGCCCGTGAGTTTAACGATTATACCCTGCTTGAGATTGCGGATTCTCTGGCAAATGCCGAGTTTTCCTCGCAGGGTAAAACAAGAGAATATCTGTATATTTTTGCCGTTGCCTTTGATATCAGGAGTGTCGAAAACGGTAACCCGTTGAGAATCTGCGATATCGAAAAAAACCTTTTCTGGGATTATTATACAGACAATATAGTCAATCGTCTGCCGTTGGTTGCAGGCTTGGGAGACAGCGAAGACACGTCGGTTGACGGTTACGGAATCAACTATAAAAATTTTGCCGAGGTTACATTCCTCTGGTGTCTGGAGCAGCCGGAGCTGACTCCGAAGCAAAGGCTTGAAAAAGCGTATGAAATTATAGCCTACTGTAAAAAATACGGAAAAACGCAGGATGATTTTTCCGGCAGCATCAGGGATGAGCAGGATTATATAACAAAGCGATACAAAGAGGGCTTTGCAGGCACAATGTCTCTCACGGAAGAAAAGTTTAAGAGTTATCTGACAAAAAACTATCCCTGCAAATCAAACGATTCCGGAATAATGCAGATAAATGATGAGCAGCGTACGGCTGCGCGTGTTATCAGGGAGCAGGAGGCAGTTGTCAACAGCTTGCTGTACAAGGTTGTGAAGGTAAAAGAACTGTCTGACGTAACCACAGATAAACTGGAGCTTGCTTTGATGTCGTATGAGCTGGAAGATTTCTTTTATGAATACCACTACCTGACAAGCCGCAGATGCCGCAACTGCCCCAAGCACAGCACAGACATTTTCCCTTACTGCAAAGAATATTTTGAGCCTTTCGAAACAAATCTCGATTCGGAAGACGGTCTGGGAAAAATTGTTTTTGAAAACTGCAGAGATTGCTTTGAGTATTTCGGACAGACTGCGAAGGAAAAAGAGCAGCTGAAAGCAAAGTTTATGAGGTTGAAGGGCAGGCAGTTTGATACACCCAAGGAAAGGTTTGAGGCAAGCTTTTCAAGGGTAAACGATCTGTGCACGGAAAGCTATGCTTCGTTAAAGCTGCTGCTGAACAGAATCCAGAAAAGGCTTACTGTTGAAATGGGTGAAGAAATCCGCTTTAAAAACGTAAGCAGAAGCACGGTTATGGCGGTTTGTTTTTATCAGTTTGTTTTAATCAACTGGCTGAAAAGGTCAGCTGACGAAGAAACCTACTTCGGAAACTTTGAAAAGTTTTACGACGTTTTTGTCAACGGCGATATTTTCAACGTTGAGTTGGATGATATGGATTATTCGTACGATGAATGCTCTGAGCTGCCGATGTCGGAAACAATCAGCTACAAGGGAGCAGATAAAATGCTTGAAGAGGCAGGCTATGCGCCGGTAAACAGCAAGAATATTTTTGATATTTATGTAATCTATATTGCTTACCGCGATAATTTCCTGCCGCTGTATACAGACCCTGTAGACAGCTTTGTAGACCAATACCAAAAGCTTTATGACCAATTTAAAAGAACAGAGCGGGAGATAGGAGAAAAGTGATTCTTGAATAACGTACCTGTATACCGGAAGACCGGAAGTTATCATTTGTTAAACGGCTTGCAGAGCCAGGATGTGGTTTGGCAGGCAGAGAGTAATACGGCAAAGATTTGTGCGATTGCTGACGGCGTTTCTGCCTGCGAAAACGGAAAAAGAGGCGCCGAAATTGCCTGCGAATCTGCAAGCAGAGTGATGCTTGATGAAACAGAGTATATGTTTTCGGCATCAGAGGGGAAAGTGACAAATCTTTTGTCTTCATATATTCGCCAAAAGCTGGCAGAAGAAGCAGCGATATATAATAACCGTCTCGAGTCTTATGCATCAACCCTGAGCTTTGTGTGCTATAATAAACTCAGCGGCGAGGTTATGACCTTTGTTCTTGGCGACAGCCTTATATATCTGGTTGAGCAAGGCAGTATGACTCTGTGCGGTGCGCCGCGTGTTTCATACGACGGCATGACATACACAACAACCACAAAAAATGTCGCGGATGTCGTTGATATCAAAATCAGCCAAAAAAGCGACGTAAAATTTTTGCTGGCGACAGACGGCGCATGGAAAACCTTTTATTCGGGTGACAGCGGCTCGCTGTCGTTTGAGATGCTGCAGGCAGTGAAAGAAAACGATATTGCAGGTTATCTTGAAAATCAGCGCTGTGCGGATGATTGCAGTGTCATTATGATGGATATACCGAAAGGGGTATAAGAGTTGGGCTTTTTAGAGGGTGAAAAACTTAAAAAAAGAATGCAGGGAAGAATCCCTCTTTCCGGAAGCATAAGGCTTCAGTATGTAACGTCGGACAGAGACCGCGTCGGCGTGGATTTTCTCATTAAAGGAGTAGTAAATGCCGGCGGCAGCTGTATCTGTTACAGCGCCGAAAAAATTCTTGCAAACGGTATGCGCAAGCAGGGTATACTCAAAGAGTTTTATCCTATGGATATGGATGACGGCTCGAGAGATAAGGGCGCGCACGCGTTTCATCTCAAGCGTTACGATATAGATGAACGCCTTGTTGCAAACCAGCTTTATTCCGGGGAATCAACAAAAGCAAAATTTGAAGAAGCCAGAAAAGAGTTTTGCGAATCTCATTATAAGGTTCTGGAGCTGATTGAAAACAGCTCCTGCAGCGACAGCTATTTTCAGAATTTTGAGATTTACCAAGGCATTTCAAAGGATGATGACAGCAACCATACTGTTTATATCTGGACTTCGGGCGACAGAAGTCTTGTAAGCTTTGAAGATCACCTGAACGATATGTACAAGCGTGTTGCCCACGAAATAGATTCACCCGGCGGCAACCTTAACTTATACCTTGCAAATGAGCTTCACTTTATCCTTCAGGCTGTCAGGGCGCTTGCCAAGGGCATTCTGATTATTCATGAGAAGTTTATGCTTCACCTTGATATCAAGCCGTCCAACTTCGGTGTAAGAGACCTTGGCGATAAGAGCGGCGATAACGTTTCTGTTGCAATGTTTGATATTAACAGCCTGCATTCCCGTGCCGGTGCCGGCGAAATCAGGTTTATGGGCACAAAATATTTTGCGGCTCCCGAGCTCACGGGTGATATAGCGACTATGAAAGTCGGCTGTAAAACCGATATATTTTCTCTCGGTGCAACGCTGTATAATTCAATTGTTTTAGGCAAGGATGGCAGGGGTCTCTATGAGGTGAAAAACTTCGGCGAAATAACGGGCCGTTTGCGCCATTCCTGGTTGTTTGAATATTCCGAATATACGTCCGGTGTTGAAATTGCGGACGGTATCGTCAACATTCTGAAGCGTTCTCTTGCCAGATGTCCGCGTGACTATGCACATGGCTTAACCAACTTTGAAAGTGTTGATGAATTTATCGATGCCATTGAAGCGGTTGATGAAAAAGTAAAAAATATAATTGCAATCGGCAAGGCAGAGGCCGCTACAGGCAAAAAGGCTATAGTAAAAATGGCCGACAAAGAGGAATACTACGGCAAAGAAATTGAAAAAATCGGCGGCGCAATTTCGGCAATGCAATGCTTGCTGTATGACCGTCCTCTGTATGATTACGTGCAGGATGGCAAGCTGAACGTTCTTGTTCTGGGTGCCGGTGTTTTTGGTCAGAAGTTTCTGGATATTGCGCTTGAAATGAGCCAGATAAAGGGCTGCTACCTGAACGTTGTTGTTGCATCAAAGGATAAGGAAAGCGATGAGCGGCGCTATCTTGAATCGCGCCCCGAGATCAGGAATTATTTTTGGGTAAACGGGGAGAAACCTGCCTACCTCGGAAAATACGGCAGCTCGGTATACTGTGATTACGGCAGAGTGAGTTTTGTGCAGATAAGGTCGGAGCTTGCCGCGGATTCCGAAGATAACATAGCCATTCTTAAAGAAACTCTTGGTTCGGATGAAAAATTCGGCTATGTGTTTGTCAGCTTGTCTGATGAGAGGCTGAACAGGAGAATAGCAAGCGATTTAACAAAGACGGGTCTGCTTAAAAGCAAGAAGTCCGTAGTCAACTTTGTTACTTATAAGAATATGGGCCAAGAAAACGCCCGAAACAAAAAAGCTGTCGGGGATGTAATAAACCCCGTGCACATAACACAGTCGCTTATTGCCCGACACAGGGATTGTAATTTCCTGCACGATGCAGGCTTTAACTGCTACATTCTGCGAAAGAACAATCTGAGCCTTGATATGAATTGTGCGCGCGAAGCATTTATGAATCCGTATAACTACACGGCATCAATGTCCATGGCGATTTCTTTGAAATATAAGCTTCACAGTATCGGTCTGAGCCTTGAAGAGGTCAGAGCTGAAACTGTTGCTGACAGACGGAAGAAAATGCTTGAGCTTTCCTGTGCTTACCGCGAAAAAACGGGCATCAGCGCAGCGGCAAGAACAGAAGAGCAGCAAAAATGTCTTGATGAGCTTACGATGTATGAGCACGCACGCTGGAACGTAAATATGATTTGCTCATCTTACAGGTTGTTGCCTGAGGAAGAGTTCAAGCATCTGAACAGCGGCAGCAAAAACAAGGCTGAGCGCAAGCATGTGCGTATCGTTCCCGGCGGCAACGAATGGGCATTGGGCGGCGAAGAGTGGACAGAATCATTATCGGCCTGGGATTATCCGGATGACAGCGCCCTCGGAAATCTCGACCCTCTCGACAGGATGTCCGTACAGCTTCATCGGCATTATATGGCGAAGGCCGTGGCATTTGATATGCATGCGCTGAAAAAAGAAGCTGAAATTTTAAGGAAATACATAGGGGCAAACCACGGGCTGTTGGTTGCGTTCAATTCGTGTATGGTTGCAATGAACGCAGTTAAGACGCGTAAAACAAAAAGAAGCAACGTAATAAAAAATCTCAGCCATTGTGAAACTGTCTTCCTGAATAAGCTTGAGGCAATCAATCCGCCCGGCAAGGAAGATATAAAGAAAAAGTTTAACGAAATCTGTGAGCTGTTCGCACCTGTAAAAGAAGCATACAGTTACACAGACTACAAAGAGGTTGACTACCGTATTCTGGCTTCTTTGCCGTTTATTCTGAATTATACGGCACGGCAGAGAATATGTATGCCCTTGATAGTTGACGAAACAGAGAATAGATGGTTTGATAACGTGGCATCTGCCCTTGTTATAAACCCTGAAAAGGTTACATATATTGTTTGTGCTGACGGTGGGTCAGATATTGTAACGCCGTCGATGCTGAAGGTTATGTCGCACATTACAAAGCTGATGGATAACCGTAACCTTCAAACCGGCATAAACTTTATTTTTTACGTAGACATGTCTGATAAACCGCTCAGCAATGATGCTTGCGCACAGGCAAAAGCGGCGCTCGGTGCGGTTTCGCCGCGTATAGACCGAGTCGATTTTGTTGAGCTGAATGAGCGCTCAGATCTGTCACAGAAGATAGCAAACACCTTTATCGCCAATCAGGATTCTCCTTTGAGGTTTTCGGCTGTTGAGCTTGGGTCGGACGAAATCAGCGATGCGGTTTCTTCTGCGCTGAAAGAAGTTGATATTCCGTCATATAAGTTTGATTCGGTTGCAATGCAGTTTTGTGCGATGAACACAAACGGTTACTGTCGGTATAACGATATTCCCTTTGACATTCACCTTAATGTCGAAGATGCGTTTATAGCGCACGACCGCCCCGGCGTTTATTGTGAGCCGGAGCTTCATAACGATTATTATGATATCTGGGATAGCTGTTGCTGCCAATACCGTATGACAGAGAGCTGGAATACGCTTTGCAAAGCTATCGGAGATAAGGTTAATGTAAGCGATAAGCTTTTCAGCCTTTTGATAAATGAAAACAAATCAGCGGTAAGAGCAACTGCTGTGACAGAGCATTTTCTGCCCGGTTTCTGCCGTGCTTCTGTCAAAAAAATACTCGCGTTCTTATCTGATGAAGCAATAGGTATGGTTGACAGCTGGGAGATTAAAGACCATAATTCAACAATGTTTCGCGTTAAGTTTACGTCAGATGTTGCGGTTAAAAATGCGTTTGTCAGACTTCTGTCAAAAAACATTTATGCGTTGGCTGATGAATCGAAAATCCGTACCGTCCGTATCAAAAACTCTGTGCAGATAAGCGTAGATTCTTTGGTTGTTGAGAATTTCAATTTTGATATCAGCGTGTGGAATGCCCTCGGCACAACCGCAGGTGAAGCTGATGATAAACAAAGAGAACTTTACGGCAACGTACGGAATATTTTCAGCTACCTTATCGAAAAAGGATACATTGTTGATATGAGCGAAACCCCGTACAACAGTATCGGCAACGGTGCGCCATTGAGCGGAATCTGCTTTGATTTTTGCTTTGCATCCGAATCAGTTAAATCCTTGTTATCCACAGAAGGTCAGCTTGCCGAGCTCTACACGTACTATAAAATAAAGGAAAGCAGCTTCTGCGATGATGCGGGTATTTCCGTAGAGGTTCAATGCCATAAGAATAACGGTGATGAGTACGTTGCAACACAAGGTTTTGATATAGTTGCAATCAAAGACTTTTCCATGCAGTTGATTGAGGTGAAATGCTGTAACCGTCTTATAACGGATTTTTATGCCAAGCTCAGAGATGTCGGAAATCGCTTTGGCATCAATAAGAAGCTTGTGCTGATTGCTCTTGTCGGTGACAGTTATCGTGATGCGGACAATGAGGCAGTTATAAAGCACGGTGAGGCTGCGTACGGCGTTAAGACGGTTATCTGTCGGGATTGTCAGCTTGATGAAGCCGTATCACAGATTATTGACGAGGCGGATTGAATATCATAAGGCGCAGAGGCCCTGCACGCGGATGTTAAGTTGTTCTCAAAATTATATATATCCCCCGAAGATTTTCGGGTTTGTATAACATATACTGTAGTTAACGTAACAGAAGGGAGTGACGGTTATGGAAAACGCAAAATTCAGAATGATTGAAAATATGAAGGGATACCTTCTGGGCGGTGATTTTGAGGCCAGGCGCTACCAGAAGAAGGGGGAAATCCGTGCAAGGCAGGGTGTTGTCGGTGAGGAAATAGTCACGGTTATGTCAAACGGCCTTGAGGAGACGAAAAACACGGTCGTCTGCGATGAAAACGGAAATCCCGGTTGGGTTGTAACAAATCCGACGGGTGAGCAGTATATCGTCAAGGATGAGGTTTTCCGCAAGAAGTACGAAAAAATCGAGGGCACGCAGGATGGTTACAGGCCTGCTTGGTACCCGATTACGGCTGTGCAAATTGATGAAAGCATATCGTTTGTTGCTCCTTGGGGCGAAATAATGAATATTGCTGCAGGCGGATACATTGTTTTCGACGAAACCTACGATGATGTCTACGGCATACAGCAAGCTGAGTTCAATGAAACGTATAACTTAGTGTGAGGAGTGTGTATGATGTTTGATGAGTTGAAAGAAAAATATCCGCAGGATGCTCGTCTTCTGGAAAATTTACGAAGCGTTTGCAACGGTGATGCGTGTTTTGTTTTTGCTGATGGTATCGATGATCAGAAAGCAGAGGATTACACACGCTTTTTCAAAGCTTTTGGCGGCGATGATGCTGTTGTGACCGACGTGAAGTCTCTTGTGGACGAGTTGGTTGATTACATTATTTTCGATGGCGGAACAGATGCGTTTTTTGACGAGTATAAAGACTGCAAGGTTTTGGTGCTCAGCGGATTTCAGTTCTACCTGGGCAAAACCGAAACGCAGAGAGAACTTTACCGGCTGCTGAAATACCGTGCCGATAAAAAGCTTGCCACAGCTGTTCTTTTTGAGTTTGTTTACGATAAAGAGAATAGCCTGCATTGCGGCTGCCTGTTCGACTTGCTGGCAGAATACAGCAGTTAACTGACATAATATAAAATAAAAAGCTCTCAATCTTTTTGCGAAGGTTGAGAGCTTTTTTGTGTTTCCTTTTTAATGTATAAAATTGCGGTCTGCAAATATGACAGGGGATTGGTGTTGTATAGCTTTAAGTCAAAATAAGGGGTATCCCTAAAAAAGTTGTTAAAAACTGTAGTTTATAATCGCTGTATAAAAGATAAAAGGGAGTTGTATGTATGAAATCAATAGCAAAATATGTTGAAAGCTACGGCTTTTTCAGAGTTGCTTTTCAGGAAGCGGTCGTATTAATGGCTTTCTTTTCGCTGTATTTTACAAAAGGATACTCTCTGTATTTTGCTGATTTCGATTTTAGTTTAAACAGGGTTGAGAGCTTGCTTCTGGGCATGGCTACGGCTATCGCCATACCTTTGCTGGTAGAAACAAATCCGCGTTTCAGAGGCGGAATGGGCGTGTTTATCGAAACGGTTCTTACACTTGAGTTTATGTGCTTTTATCTGTTCGCGCAGTATCATTTCTGGGTTGCAGCCGTGCTGATTGTCGGCGCTGTTGTCGGATTGTTCCTTCTTACCCGCCACATCTTTCTGGAAAACAAAAAAACTGAGAAGATGACAAAAGAGCTGGCTTTCTGGTGCTGGCATCGTTCATCTTCACTTGTAGCCTACGGACTCTGCATTGTGCTGGCTGTTCCGGCATTTCTGGGTTATTGTGAGGAGTATGAAAAAGATTTTCGTTCGAGTGAAAATTGGGACGATTTTGTTGAGTGGTATGAACAAGACAGCTCAGCTGATGATGAATCAGACTTTGACAAAATATTTCCTTACGCAGACAAAATCAAAGGTTTGCTCGAATGGGATTCGATTTCTGCGGAAGAAAAAGAGCGCGTAGTAAGAGCAGTAGCTATGATTGAGAAGGAACACCTTGGTATCGACAGTAATGTTGAAATAAGAGTCTATACAGATAAGATGCAAACAACCACTTACGGCTACTATCTCGATGATTCAAACCAAATCGTTATTAATTATCAGCATCTTAATGAGGGCGAGCTTGAAGATGTGCTGGTAACAGTTCTTCATGAAATGCATCACGCATTTGTTTACGATACTATAAATTCACTCGATTTCGGTTCACCTCAGGTGAAGAACTCTTATTTTTACAAGAGGGCGCGTGAATGGAAAGAAAACAGCGAGAACTATATCAGCTCCTCGTCCGATTACTGGGGATATTATGGGCAGCCCATAGAGAAGGATGCACGCGAGTATTCTGAATTGAGGGTGAGCCATTATCTTCTCTATATAAACCACTACAGTCAGGATAACATCTGATGTAATCTCTTGCTAAATCGTTAGTTTTTCATTGCTGTTCGGGTGCTTTTTTCTTTACAAGAGTAATCATATACTTAGAGCATTTCGCTCTATGCACAAAAATTGTTTTCGTTTTTTTGTGTTTTCAACAAAAAATGTAAAACCAATACCAAAATCTAATTTCCCACTTGTATAATTAAGTTGGTATGCTATAATATAAAATAATATGCTTTACCGTGTGAAAGTTTAGGCTTTTACTTTGGTTTGGCTAGCACAACTTACTATAAAAATTAAAAACAAATGTAGGTTTTTTAAGAAAGATAGGGTGGTAAAAACGTATGAGAATTAAAAAAATCTTAGGTGTTGTTCTTTGCCTGATTGTCGTGCTTTCTTCGCTTTTTGTTTCGGGAAGTGCAGCCGACATCGAAAAAGAAAGAGAATATAAACCTCTTGACTTGGTTGTTGTTATAGACAGCAGTGGTTCTATGAAAGAATCTGACAAGACAAGAACAGCTTTGGCCGCAGTCAGAATGCTGATAAATATGATGCCGGTAGAAGGCAGCAAGGTTGGTGTTGTCGGCTTTAATAAAACGGCAACTGTGTTAACAAAAGATGCCAAGGGAAATGATGCTCTTCTCAGCCTGGAGAGCCTTACTGATATAGCTACCATCAAAAAGAACGTTTCTGATATTGTCTTTAACGGTGGTACGGGCATAGGTAATGCGGTATTCAAGGCAACGGAGCTCCTGAAGGCAAATAAGACCGATGAAAGGCAGCAGGCGGTAATTCTTTTCACAGATGGTGTCAATGACTTCGATAATGATTCGTTGGCTTTATCAAGATGTGAAGAAAATGAAGCTTCTGCATTGCTTTGGGCTAAGAAGAATAATTGCCCGATTTATACTGTAGGTTACGACTATCTGAAATCTGACGGTACAAATTCCATGGGTTCTAACGGTGAGGGCCTTAAGAAGCTTAAGAATATTTCGGAAACAACTAACGGTAAGTTTAAATCGATCAGCAGCATCAAAGAGATTGAACAGCTGCTTATTGAGTTTCTTGCTGATGTATGTGACCTGAATTACACAACCGTTGCCACTATTCCGGGTGACGGAGGTAAACACGAGTGTTCGATTAACGTAAGCCCCAGCGTTGTGGAAGCCAACATAAGAATCGCAGGCGGCGATGAAAATTCAATAGCTAACGGAAAAATAAAGCTGTTTGACCCTGACGGTAACGAAATTGAGTTGAGAAACTCAGGTAATGTCAGGTTTGATGTTGATGCAAGAGCCGCAAGCATCAAGGTAACAATGCCGAAGACCGGAAAATGGCTTCTGGTTGTTGAGGGAATAAAGGGTGAAGATATACACGTTGGCTTGTTAGAGCATTTTAAAATGAATCTTACAAGCAAAATTACTTTGCCGACCGGTAATCCGAGTGGCATTGCATACAGCAACGATGAGATTGGCATCAAAACGTGGCTTGCTTACGATGGTGTTGATATTAATGACGAGGCTATTTATGCGGCAGTAAAATCAGCCAAAGCGATTTGTGTTCCCAGAGCAAACCCCGAAAACAAGAAAGAGATAACGCTTGTAAGAGACGGTTTCTCTTTTGTTGGCAGTTTTATTATTCCAGAGGATTGCTTCTACGATATTACAATTCGCCTGGACTGGGATACTGTTTATCGAGAAGATACCTTGGAGGTAAAGTCCAGCAATAAACCGCTCTACATAGTGGGTGATATCCCTGAGATAAAAGTAAATAAGAATAAGACTGTTACAGTTGACGATGTTTATCAGTATGTGGCAGATTCCGAAAACGATAAGATTACAGGCTCTGTTTCATCGATAGGTTCGGCAGATGTAGCGGATGTAACTCTTAACGGCGACCAGCTTGTTGTAAGCGGTAAAAAGTGGAGTTCAACCTTGGCAACAGTTGCCTTTGAAGATGCACAAGGAAATGTTGTTGAAACAACTTTCAAAATCAAAGTTCACGATCCCGTAGCAGTTGCAATGATAATTATCACTATTCTGCTGTTGATTGTTGCGCTTATTCTTTTCTCATATTTTGCCAAGAAGGCCTCTAACAAGGTTAAGGGTAAAATGCGAGTTGTAAGCATTGCAGAGGGTATTATCGATGCATCCGGCACATATAGAAACACTAAGATTGTTTACTCTAACCCTAATATTGATCACGACACCTCTGTAGTAAATACGGTGCCCGGCGGTTTGCCGAATTTCAACCCGGGAGCAGGTGACCCGATATTTAATCCCGGGGGAGCAGGTTACGTATTTAACCCGATGGCGGGTACTTCAGCAAATTCCACTCCTTTCGGTGACGTTAACCCGATGGCGGGTACTTCAGCAAATTCCACTCCTTTTGGTGACGTTAACCCGATGGCCGGCGGCAGTTCTGCTTCCAACAGCGGTTCGTTTACTTTCCCGCCAGCAAGTGCAGATACTCCTGCACAAGCATCAGGCAATGACGTCTGGGGACAGTTTTCTGATCCGATGCAAGGTGGCACTGTAATTCCTCGCGAAGAAGAAATGCGCAGCAACGAGTTTGATGAGAGATACTTTATCGGTGGCTCAAAGGTAAGAAACAGTGACATGGCAACAGTAGTAAGTTTGTTTGTCAAGTTTTACAGTGATTTTATGGCTACCACTATTCAAAACAGCAAAAAGGTAAAAAGTGTAAAAGATTTTGCTGAAGTAAATCTGATACCTACGTTTGCAAGGGTGCATTTATTGGGTACACTCTACGGTAAAAACGGTATTGTTATCAGTGTTGAAAAAAGCATAGCGAAGCAGGTTGTTTTCCATTCGCCGAAGCTTATTAAAAATAAAGCTGCGGTTAATCCCAACAATAAGCGTGCTATGTTATCAGTTTCAGTTTTGAGCGGTGAAAAGAACTCAGACGGTTCTGTTCCTTGTGCTCATATTGAAATTGAATATTCCAAACAATAACTTAATTTAAAAAGGAGAATACTATTATGCCAGATCCTATTTCAATGAGAAAAGTTTTAGATGAGCTTTCAAGTTCAGGCGGCGGAAGCCTTGTAAAAAAAGTTACAAAAGCTGAGATTACGTCATCGGGCAAAGTTTTGGTTATCGGTCTTGGCGGTATGGGTTGCAAAACTGTTAATACCACCAAAGGTGTCTATCTCAGAGATTTTTATGACACAGGTCGTATTCAGTTCCTTGCGGTGGATACTGCTCAAGGGGATATGGATGAACTTAATGTTCAGGCAGGCGGAAATCTTACACTGAACGATACTTTTCCTGTTTATGATTCGTCGGCGGATGGATTGTTGATTAAAAGGCCCCCTGTAGTTGAGTCATGGCTTAGCGTTGATGTGCCGGCTGAACCAATTAAAGGCGATGGTGCAAAACAGCGCAGAGCTGTTGGCAGAGTTATGCTTTGCGCAACACCTAAATATGAAGCTCTCAGAGCTCGAATCAGTTCCAAGATTAACTCATTGACGGTTGGAGCCAATGAAATTCTTCAGGTTGTAATTGTGGCTGGTGTGTCCGGTGGTACAGGCAGCGGTACTTTTATCGATATCAGTTACATGGTGAGAATGCTTTTGGATGACCTTCATGAAGATCGTAGCATTAAATCAGAAATGTATGGCGTTTTCTATACTCCTGATGTGCAGAAGTCAATTCCTGCCATTGGCGGTAACCCTGATAGATGGTCAAACCTTCAGAGAAACGGATACGCAGCATTTAAAGAGCTTGACTATTTTATGAGTGTCGGTAATGAACAGATTACAGATACTGTGTATTCTGTAAAGACCCTTGACAAGACATATACTTCTCACAAGAGACTTTTTGAAAGAGGTAACGTTTATATCGTTTCTCCCACAGCTACCTGTTACAGATGCGAAGATATTATCGAGACTACTGCACAGAGTTTAATGGATTTATTCCGTAACGGTGCAACTGACGGAGCTAATATGACCCAATCACTCATCAGTGAGCTTTCCAATGCAACATCGTTGGGAAATACGTGGGATCTTGACATTGGTAAGGTTGCAGATGATGCAACACCTGCAGATAACAGCGGAATCAAAAACACTCTTCTGCCTGCTTTTATGAACTATAATTTTTCTGCACTGGGCGTTCGTTCCATTTATTTCCCTCGTAATGAAATGGTAGCGTATTGTTCCAACGAGGCTTTTTTGGAAGTTTACAAAGAGTGGAGCAAAGCGTTTGAATTTACTCAGCAGTCTGTTTGTCAGGCAGCATCAAGCTGCAAAATCGGCAGCATAGATGAAATTTACGCTTTTGTAGCAGCTCAGTTGAATATTTCCGGAGATAAGCTGAGGGTTTATCCTGATGAAACTGCATATCCTGTCAAAAAAATGTTTAAGGTAGATGGTACGGATGATACCGTAACTGAGGCTACCGAAAAAGTAAACAGAAACATCAATTCAATATCTCAGACTGTTTGCAACAACATTATTGACTCACTTGCAAGCTCCATAATTTCCAAATTTGAAGATCAGAATTTCCTGTATAACAGCGGTCCTTTTGCAGCTATTGTGTTGCTTTCCGGTCATGACGGAAGACTTAAAGGTTTTATTCAGCTGCTTGCTGATTACTCCAATAATATTGCGTTGGCTGTAAATGAAAAGCAACAAGAGCTGGACAGAGCTACGGAGGCTTTAAGAAAAGGTAAGCAGACTCTGGATTCCGACAGAAATCCTCACTCTGACGAAATTGAAGTGTTCATAAGCCTTTGCCAGAAATATTCCGAGGCATATTTCGAGTATAGCTTTTACAGCAGATTTATGAGGTACATTATCGATGGTGTTCGCTCAAAACTGAATGCATTCAATAGCGAAACCTTCGAAATTTATGTGCCGATTATAAAATGCGTAATGGATATGCTTTCCAATGACGCTACAGCATTTGCACAGAGCACACTTCGTGTGGAAGGTAATTCATCTATATATTCTCTTAATGCATTTGCTTTGAACGATGCACGTAATCAGAATGATTTGTTCCGCACAATTTTTGACGGATACATTGATAAAGAAAAAGTAGATGCCGTAAAACAGCAGTTTGTGGCAAGTATGTTTGCTCCGGACAGAAAGGCAAAGTGGAAAAATATTTCAGAAAATCCTTCCGCGCTTGCTGATGAAATCAGATCGCTGTTTAATTCTGTTACAGGAGATCTTGTTTCACAGATGCTTGAAAAGCTTATGGTTATTGTTTATGGCGACGCAAACAGTATTATTGCCAGAAACAACAATAACCAGCAGGTTACGATAGCTGATATAAACAATATCTGGAACGATACCAATCTGAGAAATAATGCTCTGAGTTCAGCAGCGTCCAATATTGTTGATTCACTTATCGATAGCCTTATGCTTAAGTTTGAGGTAGATCATAACACAGCCAATGAGTTCAGCAAAAAGGCAACGGTCATTCTGCTTAACGAGACCCGCAATCTTAATACTGCTATTGTTTCTGAGCTTCATAGTAGATTTGGTGATAACTTCGTTGATGTTGCATATATGGGCGACGGAAGTGTTTGTGAGCATAAGACATGTATTACAATGGCTATGTCCAAAACCTTTGTTCCTCTTGCAATGGTTTCCGGAATGCGCAACTATGCCCAGGAATACTTCAGATCAGAGAAAAGCCCGGAAGCACAGGCAGGACGTCATCTTGATGAAGTAACAGAAAAATGGCAGAATAACCTTCCTGAAATTTTCGGTATGGATGCCGAAGCATATTATGCTGAACGCGGTAGAACAGACCTGGTTATTTCTGATGCCGACAGAGCTACTGACGAAAACGGTGTAAGAAACCAGGACAGAAGAGCGTATGACATTATACGTGATGCTGTTGATTATGGTATTAAGTATAAGTATATTTGGTCTGAAAACAGCAAATGTAAGTTCCTTGAACTTACCGATAAATCACCGGAATTTATGGCTCAGATTGAAGCACGCCTGCTGCAGATAAAAGCCAATAATCCCGCTGCAACCTGGATAGATGCACTTCACAGTATTGAGGCGGATCTGCATATTAATAAAACAAAAGTAATTTTCCTTGATACTAATATCGCTAATGCCGGTTTGAAGGCAAAGCAGACCGAAAGGCCGGATAATGATTTCGATCTCAAAAACATATACAGACTTGTCCGTGCTGATATGAGAATGGCAAAGCTTGTTGTAGAAGCTAAGGCCTTCTATGAAGGAGCCAATTTCTTCTACACTATGGACAATCTTGCAGCTCTCAGAAACAACGTTGCTTTGTTTGTTAAGGCTATTAAGGTTGATGCTCTTTCGTATGATCCGCAGAGCGGATGGTTCTGCAAGTACAGCGATAGCCAGTATGAGCCTCCCATCAAATTCTTTGACGATTATATGAGAAAGAATGACAAGCTTGATATTCCCTTTAAGTGGTATCTTGTATTCTCTGCATTTGTTAAAAATGTGGTTTGCAATGATGTTGCGGTTCAGGGCATTGTGGATAAGTTTAATGAGATGGAGCAGACTCGCACGGCTTATGCAAGTTGGGATTATGTAATGGATGAAATGCAAGTTGCTATGGCGGGTGAGCTTATGCGCATTCGTGATCCTCAGGCTAGGGCGCAGGCAATAGAACCGTATTACCTTAACTCAAACTACAAGGAGTTATATTGCTACCCCAAAAAATATACTACTGCTCAGGATCTTATTGATAATTTCAATAAATTTATTGATGAGCTTAATTATTGCCGTACATATATGTTGTTGTAATTCAAATGAACCCAAGGGTTGATTCTCAACCCTTGGGTTATATAGATAGTAAGTTTATAGCATCAGCTTATCAATAATGGTTTAATTAATACTCTCTAAAACTATTTGACGAAAGGATTAGATCTGCGATGAAAAAGAAGATGAAGAAATCTTCAGGAAAAGGTGTGTCAAAGCATTTGATACTAACTGCGCTGACAGGTGTTATTTTTTGGCTGATTGGTGAATTGGCATTCACTTTCTTGACAGAGAAAATATGGACACCGTTAGGCATTTCTGTTTATTTCTTAGTTTTTGCTGTGCTGATGTTTATAATTCTTTTTATCATTTTGGCGGTGAAAGCAGATGTGTCGACCAAAGAAAAAAAGCGTAATATCAAAGAGGCTTGTACTTTGGGTATTATTGCTATGGCTGCTGTGGTTGCATTTTCCTGCTTGTTTGAATTTTTATACGAGTTAGGCGGACGAGATTATTACGAGCCGACATCGTATATCTTTTTGGTAGATGATTCCGGTTCGATGGACGGAACAGAAGATTTAAGAGTGCAGGCTATCAAAGATGTTATGACCAGCGACAATGTAGATGAACCATATGCTGTTTACAGGTTTGCTTATGATGCAGAGCTGATAAAACCAATGGGTAAATATGATGATAGTGATGTTCAGCTTATGTCTTTTGAATCTATGGGTGGAACGGAGATTCTTACCAGCATTAAGACAATAGTGAAAGATTTCAGCGACGGTAAATTAGCCGGAGCGGGAGTTTCGCCTAAAATACTTTTGGTAAGTGATGGACACAGCAGTTCATTTGGAACTGGAAGTGTAGCGAGATTATGCAAGAAAAACTTAATAAGTGTAAGCACAATCGGCATAGATGGTTGTAATGAAAGTTTCCTCAAGAAGCTTGCAGACAGTACAGGAGGCGTGTTTGTAAGATGCGAGGATGTTTCTCAGTTGGCAGAGAGTCTGGAGCAGGCGAAAGGCTTTAACACAGACAGAAATCTTCTTTCCACAAGGTTTGTTTATAAGAATGATGCCCTGTATGCATTTTTGAGAATTATATTTTTGTGCATGCTGGGTGTAGCCTGGTCGATTGGAAAGATGTATTTCTGCCATGACTCAAACAAGATATTAAAGAAGAGCTTGCTTTTCTCTATTATATGCTGTGTAGCTGCAGTATTAATCTTGGAATTCTTTGCCGGATCGTTTATTGATATAGAATACTTGAGGTTGATTTTCTGTGTGCTGTGGGCAATTACATATGGTGAGTTTGGCTCTGCAAAAAAGGGTTCAGCCGCTAAGTATGCCGAAACGAAAGGCATGCCGGTGCCCGGTTTTGTCAGTGATGCAGAAGATGAACAAAAGAAACTACAATCTGAAAAAGAGAAGAATGATCCCTTTAAAAGTTTAGTTTTTGATGGTACAACTAAAGAGACTAATCCCGCATCTGATCCGTTTTCTTATAATCCATTGGGAAACAGCAGTGCTGTGTCCGGAGGCAATTCGGGTAGCAGTTTTGTTCAAAATCCTCTTGGTGGACAAAATTCTTCCTCCTCTCAGATTGGAAACGGAGCCGGTAATCCGTTTGGAAATAATGCCGGCAATATTTTTACGGATAATTCCTCCACAAATAATCCGTTTGGTTAATAACCAACCTTTAAGAGAAATTCAACTTATATTCGGAGAGTAAAAATGATAGTTAAATATTGTAATAATTGTCCGGGAAGACCATATACCGAAGATTTAAACGCATTGGCTTGCCCGGTGTGCGGTGCAGCCTTGCAAGTGGAGTCGGTAGAAAAAGGCGATCTTTTTGGAAGATGCATGTTGCCTGGCGAAAAAAACGATTTTGCGTTCGGCGATTTTCCGACGGGCGCAGGCAGTAGTGGTTTTGACAAAAGTAATCAAACCGATATGCAGCCTAAATTTGATCCCTGGGGATCTCCTTCGGATGAAAGCGGCAACAACAGTAATCTCAAACCGAGCTTTCCTGACACGGTCAGTCCCCAGCTTTTAACTACAAAAAGCACAAGCACACAGTCAACTGTGAATAATGGAATTTTTCTTAATCAGCGAACAATTCGCGGTAAAGTTTCGCAGTACACCAGTTCCGGTAAAGAAGATGGTGAATACAGAAGATTTTTACCGCAGAAAATTTACGATGCCATTGTATACAGACAAAGGCTCGAGGATGTTTTGCACAGATTTGTTGTCCGCGTTGAACACGATGAAGATGAATTAGGTTATCAGCAGTATAACGATATTCCTGTAAATATTCATGGCACTATATCCGGAGGTTTGCAGCTTGTTGATAATGCTGAAGTAGAAGTTCATGGTAAATATCGTAAAAATGGCGTTTTGATGGCTGATGAAATCCATGTAATCAGCAATGGGTACGAAAGCAAGGTTGGCTTTCAGCGCTCTGTAAAAGCGATTGTATACGGTATTCTGTCAGCGCTTATGTTCTTTTTCGTTTGCTTTGTTGCGGCAACATCAGACGGTAACTTTTTTGCAAGCATAAAAGAGTTTTGTACAGTCTGGCTAATCACAGCGGCTGTTCTGTCGGTTTTGTATTTGTTGACACAGTTGACAACTATAGGTATACTGTCAAGAATGTTTTCAAAAAAGAAACGCAGTTTTCCGATATTTGGCATTTTATTGGTATCGTTAGCTTTGGCGTTTCTGTTTGTCAGCGCGTTCGGTTCGTTTGCGGGTTTTGGTTCTTACCTTTCAGGATGGATATATTCAATAGTGCCAATAGTTATAATCATAGTAGCGATATTTTTTATGATTAAAAGCTTGTTTTAATTACTGAAAATATCAGTCGCTTTGAAATCCGCTTTTTAGCGGTGATATTGTTTGCGGTATATACAAGAAACGGAGTAATCTTTATTATGAAAAGAATCGAATTCGAGGAGAAAAGTAAACGTATTATAGATAGGTATGTGGTAATGCTTGACGCTATGAATTCAAGCAGAGTTACCGATGGAATATCTGAAGATTATGCTGTCGGTTCATATGCATATTTAAAAATTACCGAAATCAGCAATTTATGGGATGTAGAAGAAAGACCGTTATGGAATATTCTGACAGAAGTTTTTGTGAGTTTACATTCTCTTAAGATTAACGTATCTACTGTTATTAATTGTGACGGAAATAAAATAGATGTGTTTATAGGTGGCCCGATACAATATCTTGAAGTGATCAAAAATACATATTCCGGAATTTTTCCTCAGATACAGTTTTCAAGAAACGAATCTGATAACGATGCAGTTTTTGATTCTGCTACTGTATTAAACAATCAGAATTGGAGCAATGGCGGATTTTTAAAAGGCAATTCGACCGGTTCTGAAAATTTTAAATTCTCAAATCAACTTGAGAAAGTAGTACGCGGAATGAAAAACAAAAAGTGGCAAATTTCTATTTTTGCAACTCCTGTCAGCAAGAGTGAATCTATAGTAAGACAGCATATGTGGTTGACTCTTGCTACGGAATGCAGTCAGCTTTCCGATGTGACATATACGGATAGTGATAATGTAGAAACCACTTCATACAAAAAGAGCTATTTTCATAGTGAACAATACAACAAAAAAATCCAGGCTTTTGTTGAAAAGTTGGAAGAAAGCATTGCTGTTGGTGAGTGGAGTACGGTTATAAATTTTGCAGCTACCAGTAATGACGATGCCGGACTTCTTGGCGGTTTGCTTTCGTCTGCTTATCTGGGCGAAGAGTCAATTCCTGAGCCTGTTCATCCGGTTTATCATCGGCCTGGTTGTTATCACAGACTGATTGATGCCGGAAAGTATACACATAATAATTTCTGTAAGTCTGATTATCCGGTTTACGGTACATTGCTGAGCAGTAAGGAGTTGGCTGTGTATTCTGCGCCGCCTGTTGTTGATACGGCTGGATTCGGTGTAAAAGATTATGTTGCTTTTGATGTTAACAGAGAAATTCAAGGAGATTTATCTGTTGGTCATATACTTGAAAACGGTAATCCTACCAACAATGAATATCTGATTGATATAAACGAGTTTAACAGGCATTGCCTGGTAATTGGATTAACCGGTTCAGGTAAGACAAATACTTTAAAGAGTTTGATATGCAGCGTAGGAAAAAACAACTCAAAAAGAAAGCCGTTTTTAATTATAGAACCCGCCAAAAAAGAATATTGGGAGCTTTATAAACTCGGATTTGATGATTTGCGTATATACAGCGTGGGTTCCAGTGAACCTAATGCCAGCAGGTTATGCATCAATCCTTTCGAACGCGTTTCATACAAGGACGTTAACGGAAACGTGAAATCGGTTTCTATTCAGACTCATATAGATTTTGTTTATGCTGCATTTAAAGCGAGCTTTATTATGTATACACCTATGCCGTATGTGCTTGAAAAAGCCATATACAGCATTTATGAGGATTACGGCTGGGATATAGACAATAATGTGAATCGTAACGGTGTTGAAGTTTACCCGACAATTGAGGATTTGTACTTCAAAATACCGCAAATTGTTACGGAGATGGGTTACGATTCAAAAATGCGTAACGACCTGATTGGCTCGTTACAGGCACGCATAAATTCATTGCGTATAGGTAGCAAAGGCTCTGCGCTTAATGTGAAAAAATCTTTCCCGATGGAGCATTTGCTTGAAAATAATACTATAATTGAAATTGAGGATATTGGCGATGATGATGTAAAAGCATTTATCATCAGTCTTTTGCTCATCAAGGTTTTGGAGTACAGACGTCAACAAGAGGATTGCCAGCTTGAAATCAGACATCTTTTACTCATAGAAGAAGCACACAGGCTTTTGAAAAATGTCCAAAGCGGAACAGGTGAAAATGCTGACCCAAGGGGTGCGGCTGTTGAGTTTTTCTGCAATATGCTTGCGGAGATGCGAAGCAAAGGACAGGGCTTTGTTGTTGCCGATCAGATTCCGTCGAAATTGGCACCGGATCTGATAAAAAACACTAATTTAAAGATCGTCCATCGAACAGTAGCTGAGGATGAGAGAACATTGATGGGTGGCGCTATGAACATGACAGATGAACAGATAGCGGCACTCTCCACGCTCAAGCAAGGTGTTGCGGCGGTTTATTCCGAAGGCGATAACAGACCTAAGCTGGTCAAGCCCGTCTATGCCAACAGTTTTATGCTCGACAGCAGAAAATATATTTCCAGGCAGGATGTTATTTGTGCAACGCAACACAATTGTATTGATATAAGAAGCGATAAGGGATATGAGGTATTAACAAATAAAAGGAGCGCTATTTGCAGAGCTTGCAAGTGCTTTTGTGAGTGTATACCTGAAGATGTTCTGAATTTATTGGCCGACCCCGGTCTATTTATAAGGTTTTCCAGAAGCATAAACCCCTTGGTAACTCAGACATGTAAAATATGTGATGTCAATACAAGCTTGGAGAATTTTATAAATTCTAATCCGTCACTCAGATCATCCAATGTGTTGAACAGCAAAAACTGTTTAATGAATTGTTTGATTGAGCAATGGGATATCAGGAAGAAAGACAAAGCGCTTTTCAGTGAAATTGAGCGCATTTATATTAATGAAATTATCGGAAAGTAAGGAGGATTGTTGTTATGTGTTCAGAAGACGGTTCAGATGTATCGGTAAGCAGCGGTTCTTCGGATTCGGCAAACGAATCGTCTGTTGAAGCTAATGATGCTGCAACTGAGCTCTATAGCGGCAAAGAAGGCGAAGAAGCCAATCAAGAGTTGGTTGCCGGAGCGGAAAAATCAGAAAATGCAGAGTTGGTTGAAGGCGAAAAACAGAATACCAAAGAAACTGCAAAACCCGATTCAACAAACGAAGAGGCTGCCGAACAGCCCTCTGTGGAGGGTGAAAAAAGCCCTGAGGAAATAAGAGCGGAAATAAACGAAAAAAGTAACTATTCAGATGAAGTAAATGAACATATTTCATCGGTTGAAGAGCTTGAAGTTTATCAGAAAGCAAACCTGAGGGAAGAAAATGTCGATGGCAGAGTTTGCCTTGTGAGAGATAAAATTGATATGGATTATGTTGATCCTAAATCCGGTATGACAAACAGAGAATTGATGGAAAAAGGCCGCGCTCCGTATGATGCTAAAACCGGTGAAAGAATAGAATTGCATCATATAGGTCAAGATTATGATTCTCCTTTAGCCGAACTTACGGCGGACAGCGAACACGGAAACTGTTATTCATCCTTGCATACAAAAGATGGTGAAAGCTGGAGAAACGACTCGCAGAAGAGTAATCATTATAACAATGTTGAAAGACCTGAACACTGGAAATCAAGAGCCAAAGGAGGTTGATTTGTAATGATGTTAATTGAGTTTGTAAAAAACAATGACGTTGATTACACGTTTAACAGAATATCTGCAGACAGGATTTCTGAGATGGAGTCCAAAACAGGGGTAACTTTTGGCGAACAGCTGAAAAAGTACGTTTTGGAATATGGTTATTTGGGATATAAACATATAGAGCTGTTTGGTATAAATAATGGTCAAGGTGTTAATTCCGATATGGTTGTCAAAACCCTGTGGCTTCATAGCAGTTTTGATAAAACAAGAAATTTAATTGCAGTTGAAGATCAGGGCGACGGCGATTTTTATCTGGTTGATTCAAATGACCTTGTTTATAGGTTTGTTGCAGGTAATAATGATATTGTCCCCTTGAATATCGACTTATTCGGTTACGTTTTACAACGCTTTTTGGGAGCATAAATTTTGAGGTGGTTATATTATGTCTGATTTACGAGACGGCGATTCTTCATCAACAAGTGTTGATGCGGGCGGAGAAAGCGGAAGCGAAGCTGTTGAAACTTCGGACGCCAATACCGAGCTTTGTTCGAATGAAGCTAGCCGGGAATTGTGCGATTTCAGAGGCGGCGCAAGTGAATATGAAACTGAATTGATGAGTTCTTCTCGTGAGAATCCTGCTCAAAATGCTGAGCGTCAGAAAGCTTTTTCGTATGGAGAAAAAACTGACGGTGCTGTTGAGGGAGGAACTGCAAAAGAAAGTGAGATTTCTTCGAAACATGAATTGCCGGCGTGCTTTGATAAAATGTCAGATGAATCAAAAGCCAAACAAGTTGAAGCGCTTGGTAAAATGTCCGCCGATGAAAAGAACTCCTACTTTGATATCATTGAAAGGGAGCCGGCAATTACCAATGATGTTAAAAATGTAGCAGAAAAAAATATGGCGGAACTTCAGGGTCTTGAATATAGGGTGAAAACACCGTCTTCTACATATGAAAAAATGTATGACCGTGGTTCCGGCGAGCATGTTGATGTTCAGGATATGAATGATGTTATACGCTATACGGCGGTTTATTCTCCGGATGAACTTGCAGACGGAACCAATGCTTGTCTTAGTGATTTTGAGTCAAGAGGGTATACAGTAGACAGAGTGAAAAACACATGGGATAACGAGAATGCAACTTACCGTGGTATAAATGCGGTTCTCACCAATCCTGAAGGGCAATCTTTTGAGGTTCAGTTTCATACGCAAGAGAGCTTTGATTTAAAAAACGGAGAATTACATGCGCTGTACGAGCAACGTCGAACAATGGCAGATGATAATCCCAAAGCAATAGAGCTTGACGAAAAAATGGCAGAACTTTCATCAAAGATGGAAAGACCGAAAGGTATAGAGAAGGTGCGAAACAGATGATTTACTATAAGTTAACGGATAAGCTTAATGCGAATGAGGTTGTCAAAGATGATGACGGAAAACGATATGTATATCATTTTGGTGCAGAAAAATGGGTGCGCAGCGGCATAATGGCGCGTTATATGTGGCCTGATGATGTTAAGTTTGATCAATATGTTATTATATCCGAAGATGAAGCTATGGTATTACTCGAGGAAAGACGGCTTTTGTTAAACCGTCTCCTTGGTTTGGCGATTAAGGTTTCGGCAGTATCTCATGAGGGGCAATATGATAAAGGCGGCAACCCTTATTTTTTGCATCCGCAGGCAGTAGCGGCTTCGCTTGAGAGCACCGAACACAAAATTGTTGCGTATTTGCATGATGTGATTGAGGATACTGATGTTACGCCGGAAGAGCTTATTGAAATGGGTTTTACATACAGAATCGTAAATTCTATACGTATACTCACAAAGACTGACGGTGTTTCATATGAGGATTATCTGAAAACAGTAAAGATGGATAGCAACGCATGGCATGTAAAAATGGCTGATATCAAACACAATATGGATATCTCAAGAATCAAAAATCCCGGTGAAGCGGATTTTGCTCGTCTTGAAAAGTACAAAAAAGCTTTGGATTTTCTTGAAAATTAACTCTGTGTTGATGAATGTTATCAAGGTTATCTTTTTGTGATAATTATTAGCCTTTGATTGATTTAAGTTAAGATGTTTAACAAAAAACACTTCTGTCGCCGGTTGGGTTTCAGAAGTGTTTTTTCATTGTAATTTATAAAAAATAAAACAGACACTCGGCTGAGTATCTGTTTTATCTGGTATGAATGATTATAACGGATTACCTAAAACATATTTTTCACGGCACCATCATACACATTTTTTCATACCAAAAACACCTATTCATTTGAGATTTTCATCATTTGATACAATAGAAAATTATTTTTATGTCATAATTGTATTTTTCTTGTAAGTTTATGTAATAGATGTTATAGTATTTAATATCATATTTTTTAAAATTTAGGAGGAAAGAGAAAATGAAGAAAATAATTGCAGTGCTCCTAGTTATATGTATGCTCTTTGTATTGAATGCTTGCGGTGGAGATAACGAAAGTACCTCCACAGGTGAAATTACAGAAGTAACAACAATCCCAACAGATAGTACCGTTAACGCTACGGATGGTTCAGAGGATAACACACAGGGTATTGCCGAGATTACCACAGGCGAAGAATACACTGAGAGCACCGAATCGGCTGTTACAATGCCTTTTACTACCACACCACCCATAATAGAGACTTCCCACACCCACAGGTATTCAGCGGCTACCTGTACTGAACCTGCAAAATGCTCTTGTGGTGAAACCAATGGCTCTGCTTTGGGTCATAACTTTGTTAAAGGTGTTTGTTTAAATTGTAATTTAAAAGCAAAGACCCAACAAATAACAATTACCACTGAAAATTGGGAACAATACTTTGAAGTGAAAATTATCAACAATGCTAAAAAAAATAGTTTTGGTGATTATGGTACTCCGCAGGATTTTAGCATTGCATTTAAATTATTTTTAAAAGAGAAGTATATTGAAAAACTTGCATCTATTGATGTTTCCATAGAATTGTCTTACGATGATTATGTTGAATCTTACACTTATGACAGCTCAACCGGAAACTATACATTGACAGGTGAACAAAGTTATTTTGCTGAAAAACGAACTTTTATATGCAATTTTACTGATAATGATAATAATTATTATGACGGTTGTTACTTTTCCGGCGGTTGTTGGGGCGGTGGCGACGAAACAACCGGATATATAACACGGTATGCTAAAAATATAACCTCTACAAGGGCTACAGGAACAATAACATTGATGTCTGATTAATTATATGAATTGGCAAAACATTAACAAAATACACAGGTATGCTTCTGTGCCTTTAAAAAATATGAAACAAGACGGTGCTGCACTGCACTGTCTTTTATTTCCACTGTCTTCTCATATGGTCTGTTTCATAATCATCCCAATAAATCAATTCACTGACGGTTACGAATTCGTAGCCGTCTTTTTCTAATTTTGTGAGGATTTTATCAAGTGTTTCGGGAGTATTTTCAACACCATTATGAAACAAAAGTATTGAACCGTTTTGTATTTTGCTTGTTACACGATTATACATTTCGTCAACGGAAAGCAATTTCCAATCTAGACTATCATGATTGCATTACAAAACTTTATTATTTACCGTGCAGTTTTACTGTGTGGTTTTTTATTGAAAATAGATTGCAGTAATGCTATAATTCGGATGTAAGCGTATTTACGGAAGTGAGTATATGATAAAAACGGCAGAAATCAAAGCAAGAGAATTATTGTCAGACTTATCACTTGATGAAAAGATATATCAGATTTGCTGTCAGATGGTGTATCCCATCAGAGATGATTATTATTCAAAAAGAAACTATAAGGTCGGAAACTGCCGTAATATCGGTCATTTCCTGCATGAAAGCAAGGGTAAGCCTTTATCACCCGAGGAGGTTACCGAGGCTATCAATAATGAAATCAGGTGTGTAGCTGAAGGCAATTCCCACTCTATCCCACCGCTTGAACACGGTGAAGCTCTGCATGGAGCTCAGTGGGGCATGGCGACCTGTTTCCCTCAGCCTATAGCAATGGCTTCAATGTTCGACAGTGAAGCAGTTGAAAAAATAGCTGAGGTTATCGGAAAGGAATGTGCTGTTGCAGGTGTCAGACAAGCTCTTACTCCTGTTGTCAATGTAGTGCGTGACTGCCGTTGGGGCAGAACTGTAGAAACATTCGGAGAGGATGTACTTCTCAACGCTGATATGGGCGCCGCAGTCTGCAGAGGATTGCAGAAAAACGGTGTAATAGCAACCCCAAAGCATTTTGCAGACAACTATTCTTACGGAGGAAGAGATTCCAACGTATCCGACACAAGTGAACGCACTATGCGTGAAGTCTATCTCCGTCCCTTTGAAAAATGTATAAAAGAAGGCGGAGCGATGTCCGTAATGGCAGCATACAATAGCTGGGACGGAGTTCCTTGTTCGTGTAATAAATATCTGCTTACTGACATTCTTCGCAAGGAATGGGGCTTTGACGGCTTTGTTGTTTCCGATTACGGCGGAGTTGATAACATATGTTATGCTCACAGACTTTTCGATTCTTCAGCAAAAGCGCAGGCAGAAAGCCTCAAAGCAGGTCTGGATATTAACTTCCCGCATAATTCATTCGATAATATAAAAGAGGCTCTTGATAACGGCTATATAGAGGAATCGGATATAGATAATGCCGCTCTGAGAGTGCTCACGGCAAAATTTAAAGCAGGAATACTGGAAAATCCTTACGGAGACAGTAAGAAAGCTTCCGAGGTTGTAAGATGCGCCGAACACCAAAGAATGGCGCTTGACGCTGCAAGAAAATCAATTGTACTTCTTAAAAATGAAAACGTTCTGCCTTTGAGCAAAAACCAAATCAGAAAAATTGCAGTTTTCGGACTCGGAGCAACGCTTTTGCCTGTAGGTGAAAATTATTCAGGCCCATTCAGAGTAAAATGGACTGCCGACGATGCAAAAACACCGTTGCAGTACATTAAAGAATATCTTGACGGATATTCTGAAGTTATCTTCGCCGATGACGATAAAATTGAAAGTATAGCTCCCATTTGTGATGCCGCTTTATATTTCACTTCACTTATAGAGGGTGAAGGAATGGATCGCTCGGATATCAGATTGCCGGGTGTTACCAAAGCAAAACAAAAAAATGAAAATGCAATAATAGTCGGAACCAATGAATTTGACCTTAAAACAGACCAGGAAGAAAGTATTTGTAAAATGTGCAGGTCAAATAAAAATTCTGCAGTTATTCTGCTTAATGGTTCACCTGTTGATATGTCAGCATGGATTGAAAACTGTCCTGCAATTATTGAGGCCTGGTATCCCGGTGAGCAGGGGGCGCAGGCAATAACAGAAATAATTTTCGGTCAAACAAATCCATCTGGTAAGCTTCCGATAACTTTTCCGAGAAGCGTAGGTCAGCTTCCCTTGTTCTATTCAATGAAGCCATCAGGCAGAGGTTACGGCTATGTTGACAATGACGGCTCACCTCTTTATCCCTTCGGATACGGATTGAGTTACACAACCTTTGAGTTTGATAACTTCATTCTTAATAATACAGAGAATAAGCTGAAGATAAGCTTTTCAGTAAAAAACACAGGTGATTTTGACGGCGAAGAGGTAATTCAGATTTATTTTTCAGGAAGAAACTGCGATGTTGTTATGCCTTTAAAAGAACTGAAAGCATACAAGCGCTTCAGACTTAACAAGGAAGAATTACTTGATATTACTGTTGAAATACCTGATGATGCATTTTTCTATTATAACCGACAGCTGAAATACGGTATGCATAACGGCGACTATACAATTTCAGCAGGCACTTCGAGTAATGACATCAAAAAAACGTTTGAAGTCAGAATTCGAAATGGCTTAATTATCACAGACAAATAATTCAAAAAAGACTCTGAAAAAATTCAGAGTCTTTTTTATGTTTTGATAGTATAATTCATTAATGCATAAAAATGCATAAAAAAACAGACAAGCTATTGCTTGTCTGTTTCTGGTGTGAATGATTATAACGGATTATCTGAAACGTCGGTTTCAGATAAGGCTGTTGTTGTTAAGGTATACAAGGCCTGCTGCCTTAAGAGCAACGTTAGCTTCTGCCTTTGTAATCAAAACCTCTTTAACTTTACCGAAAATGGTGAAGGAGATTTTAACAAAGCCTGCATCAACAGCAACGTCAAGAGCGCCTTCGTCGGGAATTTCTGCGCCTTCAAGACCTGCAGCAACTGCAAGTGACTTTGCAACAAGAACGTTGGTTACATATGCATCTGCATTGTATTCGCCAACGATTACGTTGTTATCGTGGCAAGCCTGAACAGCTGCGAAATATTCGTCGTCTGCAGCGATGTCGTAGTTATCGTTGTCATTGAGGTCGTATGCAAGGTCAAACTCTTTTGCAACAAGCGCGTACCACTCAGCCTGTGTGTATACGTAAGAAGGCTGTGCAGTCGGTACCTTTGTGTTGAGGTATACAAGGCCTGCTGCTTTAAGAGCTGCGTTAGCCTCAGCCTTGGGCATTACAACTTCTTCAACCTCACCGTTGATATTTACAGAAGCGTCGACAAAGCCTGCATTAACAGCAACGTTAACGGCAACTTCATCGGAAACTCCGGGGAGTTTGAGGCCTACTGCAACGATAAGTGACTTTGCAACAAGAATGTTGGTTATCTGTGCATCTGCGACATACTCATCAACAATTACGTTGTTGTCATAGCAAGCCTGAACAGCTGCGAAATATTCGTCGTCTGCAGCGATGTCGTAGTTGTCTTCGTCTTCAAGGTCGTATGCAAGGTCAAACTCTTTTGCAACAAGTGCGTACCACTCAGCCTGTGTGTATGCCTGTATTTTGTTGAGGTATACAACGCTGGCTGCTTCAAGGGCTGCATCAGCCTCTGCCTTTGTAATTACAACCTCTTTAGCCTTACCGAAAAGGTTTACAGAAACCTTAACAAAGCCTGCATCAACAGCAACGTCAAGAGCAACTTCGTCGGGGGTTTCTACACCCTCGAGTCCTACGGCAACTGCAAGTGACTTTGCAACAAGAACGTTGGTTACGTATGCATCTGCATCGTATTCGCCAACGATTACGTTGTTGTCGTGGCAAGCCTGAACAGCTGCGAAATATTCGTCGTCTGCAGCGATGTCGTAGTTGTCATTATCCTCAAGGCTGTATGCGAGGTCGAACTCCTCAGCAACAAGAGTATACCACTCTGCCTGAGTGTATGCATCGACAGACTGAGCAGGCGGCGCAACACCGAAGATGGATAAAAAGAATGACATGATGAGTGAAAAAAACTTCATTTTTGGAAAACTCCTTTCTTAATCTGCACTTTTATTAAAAGGCGCGCGAGTGAACTCACCACCTCTTGATCAAGCAACCAAATTATAACAATAAAATGGAAATAAATCAACAAATCATTGTAACAGCAAGGTGAAGTTTTAAACTATTTGTAAAAATGAACGTCGTGAGCGAGATTTTTATATTGCGTAATATTTTCATCCGCTTTTTGCAAAAAAAATTAAGAACCACACGGATGTGTGATTCTTAATTTGGCTGTTGCGAACAATTTAGATGCTCACTTAAAATTAGTCTTTTGCAAAATCAATAAGCCGTAAAAGCTCGTTTTGCTTTTCCTGTAATTTTGATACCATCTCTTCGAGGGTTTTGTACTACTAACAAATTTTTAATAACTTTTTGTTCAATATGAAAGAATTTTTATAAATTCAAATTACAAACACCATGTATTTTATAAACTTCACCATAGTCAAAATGAACATTTATTTTATTTGTTCCTTTTTGAAGTTGATGTGCTGATTGTTGCATAAGTTTTTTGCCATGATAAACCGCAATTCGTATCTTTCTGTCATCGTCCCACGGAACATTATCAACTAAATTAAACACGGGTTCCCTATCAACTTTCTTTCCGAATAATTCATCAATACTAATAGAAAAAACACTTGCAATTTCCGGCAAAAGAGTAATATCAGGAGAAGAAAGTTTTTGTTCCCATTTTGAAACGGCTTGAGTAGAAACATTCAACTTCCCGGCAAGTTCCTCCTGTGTCATTGCATTCATTTTTCTATGGTAGGCAATTCTTTCACCGATGCTGATTTTCATTTTCATATCTTTCCTTTCTAAATTCTTACATTAAGTTTTCTGCTGGTTTAATTATACATAAGTAGGTGAAAAAATAAAAGGTATTGTTTGGATTGTTACTATCCTTGCTGGTTGATATTACACCGTTTTTCCTACAAATTAAACTCGTTTGTCATAAATGTAACTCCGTTGCCGTCAGGCACACCTCGTTGCGTAAGCACTTCAATGGCAACGCCACATCATTTGCCGTAAGGCAACTTCATTTTATGTCCGCAAGCGGAATGAAGTTCAAATAAATTTGAAATGAAGTTTGCAACTAAAGTTGCAAACTGATGTTGTGTCCTGCGGACACAAATAAAAAACCGACAAACAAGTGCTTGTCGGTTTTGGGTGGCAGGGGTGGTGGTTGATAGTATAGTTTACGTGTTACCCCGCCCGGCACGGCTGTTTTGTCAAATAAACGTGCATCAGTCCCACGCCCTAAAAACAGTCCACAGGACTGTTTTCTTAACGGGCTTTCGAATCCACCCCGTTTTTTGCAAAAAAATTAAGAACCACACGGATGTGTGATTCTTAATTTGGTGGGCAGGGGTGGATTCGAACCACCGAAGTCGTCGACGGCAGATTTACAGTCTGCTCCCTTTGGCCACTCGGGAACCTACCCATATTCACTTTTAAATAAAAAAGCGTTGGAGCTGGTGGACGGACTCGAACCCCCGACCTGCTGATTACAAATCAGCTGCTCTACCAACTGAGCTACACCAGCGAACTGAACGCTAAAACAATATATCACATAAAAACGTATAAGTCAATAGAAAAATCAAAATTTTTTAAAAAATATTTTTATTGCCTGTTTTTTTGTTTTTATGCCCCGAAATCAGGGGCGGTTTGCGCGTTTGATGTTGAAAATTATTGCTGTTTTTGGTAGACTAAAAACGTATTTAGTTTTAAACCTCGGCGGTTTGCTCCGGCTCAAAAAAAGTGAGCAGCACAAGCAGGGCATAGGGCAGGTCGAGGAACATTTCGTTTGCAACACCTTTTATGAAGTAGAGTATTTCCATACGCAGGGACATATGGTAAACGTTCTCTTCAATGAACACCTTCACCGCCTCGAACACTACCGTTGCGGGGAAACAGAATGTGAGCACTGCGAGGCAGATTACAGGGCAGAGACGTTTGGCTTTTTTGCTGTGCGACAGCTTGCCGCAAAAGAATACGGTAAGGAAAAGCGCAAAGGCAAAGCCCTCAGTCATCTGCTCAATAAGGTTCAGCTCTGAGAGCAGGTTGATGCGCTCGTATGATATGAGCGTTGCGGCAGAGGCGAGAAGCATATACAGCTTCATAGCAAATAGCACGGAATCGGGAATCAACACGTATTTGTACTTTGCCTTTACAAGCAGTAGCAGTGTAACTGCGATGTAAATACCAAGGTATACTATATCAGCGATTCTGAGCGCGAAGTTGAAGTAAATTTCGCCGCTGTTGTCGGCAAAGGTTACGGAGCTTATTAGCTTTTCGACAATGAGGAATGCAAATGCGATTACGGTTGCGATGTGCAGGTTTCTGTAGTGCCTGTCGTTGGACAAAAATGATTTTATCTTGCTGTAAATCGTAATCACTCCCCGTATTTTGTTCGTAAACTAATTGTAACACAACGTAAATAAAAATGCAATCAGCATTATTAACTATAAAATTCTGTATGATTTGAATGCAGTTACCAAAGGAGCGACGAGCTATGCTTTGTGAAAAATGGATATGGTTGTCCGAGCGTGAATACCCTGACCGTCAGTTTTGCTGTTACAGCGACCTGACCGAAGAGAAATCGGGTTTGTTTACTGTTGCCGAGTTTAAAAAAGAGTATAATTTCGGCAAAAAAATTGCAAAAGCCAGCCTGAGATTCAGCGCAGATACGGCGCTTCAGCTGTTTATCAACGGCGAAATCCGCGCAACGGGTGCTGTTTCGCCGGGTGGCGATTTTCTCAGCAACGACAGGGCAAGGAGTAACTTCTATTCTTCCGAATTAACGCTTGAGCCGGATTGCGATGAGCTCAGCTTTTTTGCACGCGTGAGGATGAAGCCTGACAGAGGCTTTGAGTTTTCTGTGGGTCGCGGCGGCTTTATGCTCAGCGGTGAGCTTACCTTTGCCGACGGCAGTAAGGAAATAATCTGCACCGATTCTTCGTGGCTTGTCCGCCTTAACGGCGCTTATGCTGCCTCCCGCAGATTTGATTCTTTCTTTGCCGCAGATGAGTATAATTTTGCGCAGGAGATTGACAATATCTGGCACACAAAAACAGCGCCGATACCTGTTATGACAGAGCAGAAGCACAGCCGCGTCTATACGCTTTCTCCCGATGAAAAGCGCAACGTTATACTCGAGCTTGACAAAATCTATGCAGGCTATGTCTATGCAAAATCCAGCGGAAAAACCGAGGCTGAAATAATCTGCCGTGAGAAAGATGAGCAGGGCAGTAAAGAGTCTGTGCGCTTTGCAGGGGCAGATGAATACAGAGGCTTTTATATGCACAGCGCAGGTGAGTTGCTTGCCGAGATTGCCAATCTTTCCGATGAGGAATGTGAGATAGAAATAGGATTTATATCAACCTGCTATCCCGTTGAAAAAGAGGCTGTTACGCTCACAAGTGATGAGGCTCTGAATCAGGTGCTCGACACCTGCAGGCACACGCTTAAATATTGCCGCCAGACTCTTCATCTGGACAGCCCCAAGCATTGCGAGCCGCTTGCCTGTACGGGTGACTACTATATTGAAACGCTGATGACTGCGTTTTCATTCGGCGATATGCGTCTTGCCGCGTTCGACGTAATCCGCACCGCAGAGCTCATCCGCAACAACCACGGCAGAATGTTCCACACAACGTACAGCCTTATCTGGGTGAGGATGCTGCTTGACGTTTATAAATTTACGGGCGATAAAAAACTGCTTGAAGAGTGTGAGGATGCACTTGTGATGCTGCTCAACCGTTTTGCAGGCTATGTCGGTGAAAACGGCTTGATTGAAACGCCGCCCGATTTTATGTTTGTCGATTGGATTTATATCGACGGCATCTCTATGCACCATCCGCCAAAAGCTCTCGGACAGACCTGCCTTAATCTTTATTATTTCGGTGCTCTCGGCTTTGCCGCGGAGGTTTATTCTGTTCTTGGCGAATCAGCTATGGCTGAGGATTGCCTTGCAAAGAGAGAAGTTCTGCGCACAGCGATAAATTCACAGCTTTTCGACAGCGAAAAGGGCTTGTATTTTGAAGGCCTCAACACACCGAGTGAGGGCGATTTCAGCGACTGGAAATGGATGGTTGAAAACGTTGATAAGAGATATTATCTTAAGCAGTCAAACATTCTTGCCGCTTACGTCGGCGTTTGCGATAAGGCAACCGCCCGTGAGTTACTGCGCAAGATTATGAGCGACGAATGCCCAGGCGATTATCAGCCGTATTTTGCTCATTATCTTCTGGAGGCAATTTACTCCAACGGTATGCGCGATGAATATACGCTCAAGGTAATTGAGCGTTGGAAAGCGCCTGTTGCAGAGTGCCCGAAGGGTCTTGTTGAGGGCTTTATTGCGCCTGAGCCTACATACAGCTTTGACCACAGCCACGCCTGGGGCGGTACTCCGCTCTGGTCGCTTCCCAAGGCGCTTATCGGCTTTGAGATGGTCAGACCTGCTTTTGAAGAAATTTCGCTTTCGCCCTCGCTTATGGGTCTTGATTATGCAAAGGTTGAGTTGCCCACACCTTACGGTGACGTAACCGTTCAGCTCAGCGAAGGAAAAGAGCCGATAATAACGCACCCGTCTGAAGTTACGGTGCGAATAAAGTAAGAAACCGGAGTAAAAAATGGAAGTTTTACAGTGGATATTTGCGATTTTTGCCGTGCTCGGTGCTGTTGACAGAATCATCGGCAACCGCCTGAAAATCGGCGAAGAGTTTGAAAAAGGAATAGTCGCTTCAGGCACGCTTTCTCTTGCGATGGTCGGTATGATTTGCATTGCGCCGTCAATTGCAAAGCTGCTTGAGCCTGTGTTTGCTCCCGTTTCGGCTTTTACGGGCATCGATATGTCGTTTATCGGCAGCTTTATTGCCAACGATATGGGCGGCGCGGCGATTTCGCAGGCGCTTGCAGGTGATGAAACTCTCGGCGGCTACAACGGACTCGTCGTTGCCTCGATGCTTGGCGCAACGGTTTGCTTTACGGTGCCCGTTGCACTTAAGATGATTAAAAAGGAGTACCACAAGGAGGTGCTCAGCGGCATACTCTGCGGCATTGCAACAATGCCCGTAGGCTGTATTGTTTCGGGTCTGATGCTCGGCATAGGCTTCGGCAATCTTATGCTCAACCTTCTGCCCGTGCTTGTTGTTTCGGTTATCACCTGTATCGGTCTTGCGGTAAAGCCCGATTTGTGCCGAAAAATTTTCGGCTTTATCGGCACGGTTGTTGTGGCGGTAATCACCGTCGGCCTGGCTGCAGGCATTTTCAGCCACCTTACGGGTAAAACCCTTATTCCCCATATGAGCCCGATTAAGGATGCCTTTTCAATCGTTGCGGATGTTGCGATAATTCTTGCAGGTGTGTTTCCGCTTATCAAGGTTATCTCAAAAATATTCAGCAAAATTTTTGCAGCCGCAGGCAAAAAAATCGGCATTGACGAAACAAGCGTGCTCGGTCTGATTTCTTCCCTTGCAAACAGTATTCCCACTATTGAAATGGCGGATAAAATGAACGCCAAGGGCAGAATGATGAATATGGCTTTTGCCGTTTCAGCCTCGTTTGTTTTCGGCGATCATCTTGCATTCACAATGTCGTTTGACAGCCGCTTTCTCTGGGCTGTTATCGCAGGCAAGCTGGTAAGCGGCGCGTGTGCCGTTATCGTGTCGGCGCTTATGTTCAAAACGATGTGCGGCAAAGCTGAAAAAAACTGATGCATACGCATAATTATGGCAGCTTATGCGCAAAAATTGTAGACTTTTAGCCGTTTGTGTGTTACTATTTGCTTAGCATTGTATTAATTTTAGCGCATCGTTTTGCGGCTGTGCCAAAACCGCTGTAAAAAGGTGATACAGCTTAAAATATGTTGACCGGAATCGGAGGTTACTATGAAACACAGTAAACTTGTTGCATTGATTTGTGTAATTGCGGTTGTGCTTACAGCGGCTTTCTGCGCAGGAGCGGCTGAGGTTCCCTCGGCTGAGTACCGCATACCCGTAAACGGTGATAAGCCTATCAGTGAGGAGCAGGCGTACAACGTCAAGGTTATCGCCCTTGATGCAAGCTACAACGGCAAAACGGAAAACCTCACAATATGGGTAACCAAAGAGGATCAGAAAGATCCGCGACTCGTTATTATGGATTCCAGCGGCAAGCTTCTGAGTATGAGCGAAACGGATTACGTTGCTTCAAGAAAATCCAACGCTCTTACAAACGGCGATTTCTTCACCGTATCAATTAAAAACGGCAAGCTTATAACAGCCTGCGACGGCGATGATAAAACCAGAGATATGCTTATGCTCAAGGGTATGACCTTTGCAAATGTTGAGTTGTTCGGCGGCGCTTACGATGTGGCTGTCGGCCCGGTTACAACTCAGCCTGCGGAGCAAACTACCAGTGAGGTTCAGGCTGAACCCGAAGAGGAAACAGAACAGAAAGCGCCGAAAAACACCCGCGGTATCGGTTGGCTTATTCTGGCAATTGCAGCAATTGTTGTGGGAATCGGTTTTCTGGTTGCGTATATTGTGCTTAATGCAAAGTCATCAGAAAAGAGCTCGAAGCCCCAGATTCAGACTGCCAGACCTCCGGTTGCCTCCTACACGCCCCCTCGCAGAACTGAGCCTGTGCAGAGGCCTCAGCCCGATGCACCCAAGCAGGAGAATCCCGAAGGTCAGGGTGACATATATTTCTCGGCATACACCCGTACGGCAGAGCCGCCCGTAAAGCCTGCGCTTGATATGTACGGTATAGCAGTAAAGCAGCCGGAGTCATATACTTCAGAGCAGGATATAGATGTGATATTGCCGTAAGCTGTTTTGCACAGCGGAGAGAATAACAGAAAGAAAGTAGAATGGGTATGAAAAATATAGTACGGTTTACTGTTACACACGATGTGGATACAGGCTGTGATTTCGGCGATAAGCTGATTGAGGTTGTTCCGGAAAAACAAACCCGTGATTGGATTGGGTCATATATATCTGCAATAACCGCATATGCGACCAACCCTCGCTACATTTCAAAGGGAATCGACAGCGTTTCTTATTTTTCAAAAGACGGTTACGTTGTTGCGATGAGGTCGTACACAAAGAATGATGAGCGTCTGTACACCGAAAGCGTGGTCAACGTAATCAATTCGCACGTCAAGGGCATCTGCTATTCCAGTTTTGCGCAGGGCGGCAATGTTTCCGCCGATAAGGCTTTCAGAGACAGCATCAATCTTGCTGTTCTTACTGCGCTCCTCGGTGAGAACACAAAGCTCTACTGCATTGTTGATGACGGCGACAGCGCAATGGCTCTCTTCCGTTCAGCGGTTTACGGTATGAATGAAAAAATCCTGAGCAAAAATGCTTTTGTTGAGGCAATTTCGGATGTTCCTCCGGTATTT
>JAFOBC010000382.1 GCA_017382015.1 Clostridia bacterium | reverse complement strand
TAGCTGACCTCGGATAATAAGTATAAGATCCATAAAGATTTTAGACCTGAAAAAACTTTTTGTCAAGCAAGCCAAAAGACAATTTTAATGTTGTTACATCAACAGATTTGTGTTACAATTCAATAAGACAAACAAACGAGGGAGGAAATAAAATGACAGCATTTCTCATAATACTTGCAGTCATTGTTTTAATTGTCGGCGCGGCGCTTTTTCTTGGATACAGTATGTACAGCGCTGTTTTCGGCAAGCGTTGTGACGGGGATAAAAACCTTAAATATTTCACACACAAGGATTTTGATTCACTCAAAGCCGCCACGAAAGAATTCCCTAATAAAAACGGCGAAATGCTCAGAGGCAATATCTATGCAAAAGCAGGTGTACAGGTACCTGACGCACTTATTGTTTTTTCACACGGAATGGGCGGCGGTCACCTGAGCTATATGACAGAGATAAACACCTTTGCCGCAAACGGATTTGCCGTACTCGCCTACGATAACACGGGCACGTTTGAATCCGACGGCAATAAAATAGGCGGTTTCTGCCAAGGTCCCGAAGATCTGAAAGCCGCGCTCAGATTCGTCGGCGCTCACCCTACACTCAGCAAGATGAAGATTATTCTTGCAGGCCACTCCTGGGGCGGATATTCGGTCTGCCAGGCACTTGGCGACCCTGATGTAAAAGTTGACGGTGCTGTAGCTTTCAGCGCTCCTGACAGCGGATATCAGGTCATCAGCGCCGCTATTGGCGAAAAGCTCAGCTTCCTCACACCTGTGTTCAAGCTTCTGTTCCGCCTTTTTGAAGGCAAGAACGCAACAGTACCGTGCCGCGACACGCTTGCAAAAGCTGAACCTACACCCGTACTTTTGCTGCAGGGTGACGAAGACACAATAGTTAAAAAGCCCATATCCGCCGCACTTGCCGCTAAAGATTTGCCGCACGTAAAAGCGCTTTTCTTCAAGGGAAGATACCACAACGTTTACCAGACAATCGCATCCGAAGAATATATGAACGGCACGTTTGCCAAAATCAAAGAGCTGAAAAAAGACAAAAACGCAAGCGAAGAGGAGCTCTCCGCCTGCTATAAAAATATCGACTATGAACTGATTACAAGAGAAGACCCTTCGGTTATAGGCTTAGTAATACAGTTTATGAAAAAATGCGCAAAATGAGGTAATAAAAAATGAAGCTTTTCATTGCATCGGATATACACGGCTCAGAATACTACTGCAGAAAGCTTATAGGAGCTTACAAGCGTGAAGAAGCGAACAAAATGCTGCTGCTCGGTGACGTACTCTACCACGGCCCCAGAAACGATCTGCCAAAGGAATACAACCCCAAGGCGGTAATAGACGCTCTTAATGCACTTAAATGCGAAATACTCTGTGTACGGGGAAACTGCGACACGGAGGTTGACCAGATGGTGCTCAACTTCCCCGTGCTTGCCGACTACGCCGTGATTTTTGACGGCAAGCTCACCGTATACGCAACACACGGTCACGTATATAACGAGGGTAAGCTGCCTCCCCTCTCCAAAGGAGACATATTACTTCACGGTCACACACACGTGCCTGCCTGCAACGAGCACGAAACATACACCTATATTAACCCCGGCTCAGTTTCAATCCCGAAAGAAAACAGCCACCACGGATATATGATACTCGAAAACGGCGTATTTACGTGGAAAAACCTTGAGGGTGAGGTTCTAAAAGTTTATTCAATTCGCAATTCGTAATGCGCAATTCGCAATTATAAGATTCTTCGCTGTCGCTCAGAATGACAGTTATAAGCGGTAAGGAGCATACCAAATGTTTACCATCTACCCTTTTGCGTTATACAGGATTGAAAAATTCACCGAATACCTGAACAAGCAGTATCAGCGTGGTTTTGCAGTCACAAAAATACTGTTCGGGTTTATTATATTTTTCAATGCGGTTGAGCCTAAAAAGCACACAAACGTTGCAATCCTCACGAGAAATTACCACAGAAATATGAAGCGTGAGAAATGGAACGATGCAAAATTCATTCAGTCACGTCACAGATTCAACACCGGAAACGGGTTTGTGTGCGAAATATACGCACTTACAGTTTCGACAGAATACAAAATATATATAACCCGAGTAATAAAAAAAGATGATATGGAGGCACTCAAAGAACACCGCAAAGCCCAAATAAAACGGATTAATATCTGCAAAGGACTCTGGGGTGTATTTGATCTCACTGCAATAATTATAATTTTGTCTTTAATCATTAACGGAAATTAAGATCCTTCACTTCGTTCAGGATGACATTATTTTTTATCACCGTAAACTGCCTTGTCAACAGCTCCCTTTGAAGGGAGCTGGATTTTGCGAAGCAAAATACTGAGGGTTGCAAAAATATAAATCATCGTTTATTTCTGCAATCCTCCGTCACGGCATACGCCGTGCCACCTCCTTTTAAAAAGAGGATATGTTAACTTTCACATCGATGATATACAAAAGCCAAATATCTATTTTGTGCTATTCCTCTTCCCTGATATTTATCGCCAACACACCGCAAACCACAGATAATACCGATAACACACCGCCGATTAAGATGCAAGAAATCTTGACGGCGGTGCTTTCATTTATACCGCCAAATACAGTCAACACCGAGCCTGCAAGCATAGAAGTAATACTGATTACCAAAATAAAACTAAATAACTTTTCTTTATCCATAAGAACACCTCCGAATTTTATTCAATTATAAAACAATTTTCGGAATTACGCAAGTGCGTATACGCGTTTGCGAATATTTTTTTAAAATATTTTTGAGGTGAACTTAAAATGGCTGTTAAAGATATGGTTGCAAAAAGGTTTAAGGACATATGCAAAGAACGCAATATCAAAACAAACGAGCTTGCAAATATTTCAGGTGTTACGCCATCTACGGTATACAGTATGATGGATAATAAACGCAGAGACGTATCGATTGTGGTTATCAAAAAGCTCTGCGACGGACTCGATATAACACTCGGCGAATTTTTCAGCACAGAAGAATTTGACAACCTTGAGCAGGAAATACAGTAAAAGAAGCTGCATCGCTTGATGCAGCTTCTTTTTTTATGATTTATTTAACTTTTACTGTTACGATTTCGAACGGCTTTACGTTGAGAGTTACGGAGTTATTCTCAACTGCAAGAGGCTCGATTTCGTTTTCCATAAGGTCGCAAAGCACTGCACGGCTGACATCAAAGCCGAACGTGAGCTTTGCGCCGTTTACGCGCTTATTCCAGCTTTCATACATACGTACAACTGTTTCATCGCTGTCTTCAGCCTTCTTGACGGTGTCAATAACAACGTTTTCGTGTGAAACGCTGACGAAGCTGTAGCTTTCAGGCAGAGCACCCTGCTGAGCGCCGAGCTTAACAGCCATCATCGGGTTGTTGAGGTCATATGCAAGCTGAACAGTACCCGCCTGAGCAAACGAACCCATATGAGGACGAAGCGAATAAACAAACTCATGGTGACCCTTATCAGCCTTGGGGCTGGGATGGGTTGCACACTTGAGAAGTGTGAGCCTGATAACGCTGTCGTGTATATCGTGGCCGTACTTACAATCGTTGAGGATACTTACGCCGTAATCGCACTCGGAAATATCGGCAAACTTGTGAGCACATACCTCAAACTTTGCGGCATCCCAGCTTGTGTTGCCGTGAGTGGGACGCTCAACGTTACCGAACTGAATCTCGTAGGTTGCCTTATCTGCATTGATTTCAACGGGGAATGCGGCCTTGACGAGTATATGCTCCTGATGCCAATCGGCTGTTGTATCGAAATCAATTTTATCGATATCGGAATAGAGCCAAACCTTCTGCTCAACAACGGAATCAAGGAACTTACGTGTAATCTTAAAGCCTTTGCGCACACCCTCATCAAGCGTTTCAACAGCGCTTACATCGCTGATTTCCCAACGCTTTTCTTTATAATATACGGAAATCTCCCAAGCATCGTACTCTCTCGGGAAATCCTCATAGGCTTCGATAACGTTTGCACGCTCGCCTGCTTTGAGCACTTCACGGTCTGCACGCTTATCATAAATACGGCTGATAGAGTAATCATCAGCAAACTCAACGGTAAAGAAAGCGTTTTCGAGCTTCTTGTCGGATACCTCTACAGCACCCTCGCTCTCGTTACCCTTTACAACTTTCCAGCCCTTTGCGGGGATATCCTTGACGTAAATCTTTTCGCCATCCACGTCAACAACACCGCTGTTTGTGAAGGAAAGAGGATTGAAGACAGCTATACCGCCGTCTGTAGCAATGTTTGCTGCAATATCAGCCTGAGCCGAGCCAAGCATCTCTCTGCCGGCGGCACCGATAGCCTCATACTGCCTTGTGCTCTCCTCATATACCTGGTAAATTGATGAACCGGGAATAATATCGTGGAACTGATTGAGGAGTATGCACTCCCAACCCTCATTGATTTTTTCCTGCGGATATGTCTTTTTGTTATAAAGACGGTTAATTTCGCTGAAGAGCTCGATATTCTGGTAGAGGAACTCGCTCTTTCTGTTGTAACGCTTGTTACAAGCGTTTGATGTATAAGTACCTCTGTGGAATTCGAGGTAAAGCTCGCCTACCCAACGGGGCATTTTGGGGTTATTCTCTGTGCGCTGTTTAACACGCTCAAGATAATCGCCCGCAAACTCCATTTTTGTATTGGGAAGTGAAGGAATGCCGTACTTGAGTCTGTCATAATGCTCAAGGTGCCACTGTGTCGGACCACCGCCTCCGTCACCGTGACCGAAGGTGATGATAACCTCGTTGTTGATATGCTTCTGCTGGTATCTGTTCCAGCTGCCCTTGACCTGAGTAGGCTCAAGCATAGCGTTATATGTAGTATTGCGGTTTACAGTACCCTGCTTATCGCAACGCTGTGCGGTAAGGAAGTGAGTGAAAATCTCGGTTGAATCGATGCCGCGCCACATAAAGGTATCGTAAGGCATCATATTTGATTCATTCCAGCTGATTTTAGAGGTAACAAACTTATCAACACCGCTCTTGCGCAGAATCTGCGGAAGTGCGGCAGAATAGCCGAATACGTCGGGCAGCCAGAGCACCTTGCTGTCCACACCGAACTCTTTGCTGAAGAAGCGTTTGCCGAAAAGCACCTGACGCACAAGGCTTTCACCGCTGGTGAGGTTACAGTCAGCCTCAACCCACATTGCGCCTTCAACTTCCCATCTGCCCTCTTTTACAAGCTGCCTGACGTCTTCGTATACGTCGGGAGCTTCCTCCTTGAGATACTTGTAAAGCTGAGCCTGAGATGACATAAATTTGTACTCAGGGTACTGCTTCATAAGAGCTACAACAGTCGAGAAAGAACGTACTGTTTTTTCTCTGGTTTGGTCAAGAGTCCACAGCCAGGCAACGTCGATGTGTGTATGACCGATGCAGATGCAGTTGACCTCCTGCTCGCTGCAGTACTTGCCGTAAAACTCGTTACGCATATAATCGAGAGCCTTTTGTGAGGACTCTCTGCACTCGGGTGAGCCCGGCACGCGCATATCAATCATATTAAGCGCTGTGTTGACGCGAGTGAGAATATCGGCATATTCCTTGCTGTTGTCTTTGAGAAGGCAAAGCGTATCGTAAGGCACTTTAAAATCGTAGTAAAGCTTCTTGTAAAGCTCGTCCACAACAAAAAGATTACAAACTACGCTGTGGCGGCAAGTGTTCATACCGGTATAAGCATAGACGTAAATTTCATACTCATCGCTGCCCTCAAGCATTGTGTAGCGGTGGTTGGAATCGCAACCGTTCATCAGCTTGCCGTTGGCATAAACCGTAAACTGAGGGTCACGAGCAACATCAGAGTTATAGCTGCCGGTTTCAAAATAGAACTCAACTTTTTTACCCTTCATACTGTCGGGCAAAGTGATTTTTTTGTAGAACCATGCGTGGGAATCGACCTCATCGCCCCAACGGTCATACTTACCGAAATCCTGCCACTCGTCAGTAACTGCAGGCGGCATACTTCCCGTTGCTTTATAACCGCATGGAAGATACTTGAAATCGGTTATTTCCACAGAATCAGAAAAAACAAGCTTCTGAATCTCCGGCAAAAACACATGAAGTTTATCAAGCAAAAAATTCAAAACAAATCCTCCTCAGGAACTTAGTATTACGGACAGTTTAGCACAATATATTGTAAAATAAAAGTAGTACATAACAACTTTTTGATAAAATTTTCATATAATTTTTTGTGCTGTTTTAACAATATGATACAGCATTATGCTGACCTGAGGAGGCAAACAAATGCAACACTGTATAGCAAACCTGAGAACTAAGGAAGTTATCAACAAAAAAGACGGTTGCAGACTTGGCCGTGTATGCGACGTTGAGATTGACGCTTGCAACGGGAAGGTAATAAACCTGATTGTCTGCAGAGGCGGCAGAATGTTTGCACCATACGCCTGCGACCATGATTTGAGAGTGCCGTGGTGCGACGTTGACGTTATAGGCGACGATATAATTCTCGTGTGCTTCACGCCGCCCGTCGCGCCGCCGCAAGGTTGCTCACGAAGAGGATTTTTCAGATGAACCGAATGAAATAAACGGAACGGTAGTGTTAAGCGTAACATCGGGTGCGCTTGCAGGACGTGAGCGGTAGCTCTCAACCGTAAGCGCACCTCCGACCTCATCACAGGAAAAAGAAAAGCCGTACCACTTTGTATCGCAGCGCAGAACATCGCCGCTGTCCTGAGGCAGAACATCACCGATACCAAGCACAGAAAAAACCGACTCAACCTGCTTGCTGTCAAATCCGCAGAAAGCGCCCACAGCCGCTGACGCGAGCTCTGCAAAGCCTGCGTTTTCACAACCTGCATAGATAACACTCACACGCACAAGCCTACCGTTATCTTCCGAAAACATTGAAAGCTTAAAATTGCCGACATAGCAACTTTCCTTTATCAATTCACCGCTCTGCGTTTCCTCCACAACACAGCGGTATCCGCACTTGTGCATTGCCGAAAGAAAATCGAGGCTGTCCCTCTCGCCCATACGCATACACGATGCCGAAACCAGACAAAGAAAAATTGTTATGAACAAAAGAATTGCCTTTTTCATAGATTTACCCTTCCTTTTTCAATGGTTATATTCACCAAAATGGAGTGTCCGCAGACGTTTATATACATATATATGTAGAAAATAAAAAAATCATAATTTTAGGTCTTGAAATATCCGCACAAATAAACTAAAATATACTTATTCTTGAATGAGGACGTGGCGACAATGCGTATTTTTCACACCGTATCAAATACAGTACCTTGCCGCATTGCCGAATTCTGTCAACAACTATGAACAAAGGGCTGTTGCGCCGGTTTGGGTGTAACAGCCTTAATCTTTTTGAAACGAGGTAAACAACCATGAAAAAAGTAGCAATCGTAATGGGTAGCGACAGCGATATGCCGGTAGTAGGCAAAGCTATCAAAAAGCTCAGAGAATTCGGCGTTGAGTGCGAGGCACACGTTATGTCTGCCCACAGAACACCTGATGCAGCCGCAGAATTCTCCAAGAATGCAGCAGCAAACGGCTTTGGTGTTATTATTGCAGCAGCAGGCAAGGCGGCACACCTCGGCGGTGTACTTGCCGCTCACACAACGCTCCCCGTAATCGGTATCCCCGTTAAGTCCTCTACTCTTGACGGACTTGATGCACTCCTCGCAACAGTTCAGATGCCCGCAGGCATCCCCGTTGCAACGGTTGCTATCGACGGCGCAGAAAACGCCGCTATTCTTGCAGTTCAGATGCTTGCACTCAGCGAGCCCTCACTTGCTCAAGCACTTGAGCAGATGAAAAAAGATATGGCAGAAAAGGTTCTCGAAAAAGATGCCGCTCTTGCCGCTCAGGTAGCTTCACTCTGATTCCTAATTTTACCGGGAGGTAATAATATGTCTTCAATCCACGAAGAATGCGGCGTATTCGGCATATTCAACAGAAACCGCGAACACGACGCAGCACAAGAAACTTATCTCGCGCTTTACGCACTTCAGCACCGCGGTCAGGTGAGCTGCGGCATTGCCGTACGCAACGACCAGACAGTTGATTGCATCACGGAGCTCGGCACAGTACCCGATGTATTCAACAAAGACAAGCTTTCCTCGCTCACAGCCAACGGAAAGGGCGACGTTGCACTCGGCCACGTAAGATATTCCGCTCAGGGCGAAGAGGACGAAATCAACTCACAGCCTATGGTTATGAGCTATGAAAAAGGCTCAATCTCTATTGCTAACAACGGTTCACTCGTCAGCACGGCGAAGCTCAGAAAGAAGCTCGAATCCAACGGATCTGTCTTCCAGACTAACAGCAACGCCGAAATGATTGTTCACCTTATTGCCAGATACAGACTCGGCACTTCAAACATCGAAACAGCTATTTCCCAGGCAATGAAAGAGCTTGAGGGTGCATATTCATTCATCCTTATGACACCTCATAAGCTTATCGCTGTACGCGACCCCAAGGGTTTCCGTCCGTTATGCTACGGTAAGCTTGGTGATGCGTATGTAGTTGCTTCAGAGTCTTGCGCAATACAGAGCATCGGCGGCGAATTCATCCGCGATATAAAACCCGGCGAAATTCTCGTCATCACAGACGAAGATGTATACAGCAACACAGACAACTGCGGACAGAAAACCGCAATGTGCATATTTGAGCACGTTTACCTTGCAAGACCCGATTCCGTTATCGACGGCGCAAGCGTCCACCGTTCAAGACTCAACGCAGGCAAGTTCCTTGCAATTGAGCATCCGGTTGAAGCAGACGTTGTTGTAGGTGTTCCCGATTCCGGCATTGACGCGGCAATCGGCTACGCAAACCAATCCGGCATTCCCTTCGGTCTGGGTCTTATCAAAAACAGATATATCGGCAGAACGTTCATACAGACAACGCAAAAACAGCGTGAGCGCTCTGTTCAGATAAAGCTCAACCCTCTTGGCAACGAAATTGAGGGCAAGAGAATAGTGCTTGTTGATGACTCAATAGTCAGAGGCACAACCTGTGCAAAACTCATCAAGAAGCTCAGGGAAGCGGGCGCAAAGGAAATTCATATGCGAATCTCCTCTCCCCCGTTCATCAACCCCTGCTACTTCGGCACGGATATCAGCTCAAAGGACAAGCTCATTGCCTGCAAGCTTGATATTGACGAAATATGCCGTTTCATCGGCGCAGATTCACTCGGCTATCTCGGCATCGACTCAATGATGAAGGTAGCAGAGAACTCAGGCGTTGATTTTTGCAGTGCTTGCTTCACGGGCGAATACCCCGTTGACGTAACAGGCGAAAATTATGTAGATAAATACAGTAAAAAAATCACTTGACATAAAGGAGAGCTTAACAATGGAAAGTTATTCAAACAGCTACAAAGAAGCAGGCGTTGACGTAACAAAAGGTTATGAAGCAGTCAAGCTTATGAAGGCACACGTTGAACGCACAAGAATCCCCGGCGTTGCTGATGAAATCGGCGGCTTCGGCGGTATGTTCATCCCTAACCTCACAGGCATCAGCGAGCCCGTACTTGTTTCCGGCACAGACGGCGTAGGTACAAAGCTCAAGATTGCATTTATGATGGACATTCACAACACTGTAGGTATCGACTGTGTTGCTATGTGCGCAAACGACGTTGCTTGCTCAGGCGCAAAACCCCTCTTCTTCCTCGACTACATCTCAGTTGCAAAGAACATCCCCGAAAAGGTAGCAGCAATCGTAAGCGGTGTTGCTGACGGCTGTGTTCAGGCAGGTTGTGCACTTGTAGGCGGCGAAACAGCAGAAATGCCCGGCATCTACACAAACGACGAATACGACCTTGCAGGTTTCTGCGTAGGTCTTGCAGACCGTAAGGATATCATCGACGGCAAGAGCATCCAGGCAGGCGACGTTCTTATCGGTGTTGAATCCTCAGGTGTTCATTCAAACGGCTTCTCACTCGTAAGAAAAGCATTCAACGTTTCTCCTGAGAGACTTTCAATCTACGTTGACGAGCTCGGTAAAACACTCGGCGAAGAGCTCATCACACCCACAAAGATTTACGTCAAGACAATCTCTGCAATCAAAGACGTTTGCAAGATTCACGGTATCTCTCATATCACAGGCGGCGGCTTCTACGAGAACATTCCGAGAATGTTCAGCGGCAACGACCTTCGTGCAAAAATCGAGCGCAAGGCTGTTCCCGTAAAGCCCATCTTCCACCTTCTCGCTTCCGAGGGCATCCCCGAGAGAGATATGTTCAACACATTCAACATGGGCGTTGGTCTTTGTGTTGCAGTTTCTGCTGACAAGGCTGACGAGGCTGTAAGAGCAGTTAACGCTATCGGCGAAAAGGCTCACATCATCGGTGAGGTTGTCGCAGGCGAAAAGGGTGTTGACATATGCTGAACATAGTTGTCCTCGTATCAGGCGGCGGCACTAACCTGCAGGCTTTGCTTGATGCAAAGGCAGCAGGACAGATTCCGAACGGCGAATTTGTGCGCGTTATTTCCAGCGCAGCAGGTGCATATGCACTCGAGCGTGCAAAAAATGCAGGCATACAGGGCGTTGTAGTAGAGCGCAAAGGTAGGACAGCCGAAGAGTTTGAAACGGCTCTGCTGGCTGAACTTGAGGCCGCAAAAGCAGACCTTATCGTGCTTGCAGGCTTTATGACAATACTCAGCGAAAAAATAATTGAAAAATATCCCGAAAAAATCATAAACGTTCATCCTGCCCTCATCCCCTCTTTCTGCGGCAAAGGCTTCTACGGACTTAAAGTTCACGAAGCTGCACTTGAGAAGGGTGTTAAGGTTACGGGTGCAACCGTACACTTCGTCAACGAAATTCCTGACGGCGGCAGAATAATCGCACAAAAGGCTGTTGACGTGCTCGACGGTGACACACCCGAAATTCTTCAAAGAAGAGTAATGGAGCAGGCAGAATGGAAAATACTTCCCGCAGCGGTAGCAAAGCTGTGCGAGGAGAGAAAGTAATTCAAGGAGGAAAACCCCAATGAAAAGAAGAGCACTTCTCAGCGTTTCAGACAAGACAGGCATTGTAGAGTTTGCAAAAGAGCTCTATGAGCTTGGTTTTGAAATAGTTTCCACAGGCGGCACAGCAAAGGCTGTTGCTGACGCAGGTATCCCCTGCACACAGGTTTCCGATATCACAGGCTTCCCCGAGTGCCTTGACGGCAGAGTAAAGACTCTCCATCCGATGGTACACGCAGGTATCCTTGCAATGCGTTCAAACGCAGAGCATATGGAGCAGCTTGAAAAGCTTGAGGTTACACCGATTGACGTTGTTGCAATCAACCTCT
>JAFOBC010000004.1 GCA_017382015.1 Clostridia bacterium | reverse complement strand
TCGCCGGCTGTGAAAACGAATTCGTTGCCGCATTCCTTACAGATGAGAGTCTTGTCTTCGTACATTTTGGATTACCTCGCTAAAAAAATTTGTTTACACCCAGGACGGATTTGCACCGACATCTTGTTGAAACAACACGCTCTGCTTGAGCTACGTGGGCATTTATTGCTATACGTCAGTCAGCCTTGAGCTTGCGGCGGATACGCTGAATCGCATTGTCAATCGACTTGACGGATTTGCCTGTCTTTTTGGCAATAGACGCATAGCTTTCGCCACGGACGTACATCGCCAACACTTTTTTTTCAAAATCAGAAAGCCTGGTTTTGATTTTTTCTGTTAAATCTGCAATCAGCTCATATGAGCGGATATCATCGTATGTATCTTCCGGAAAATCTTTTTCGAAAATATCGGTCAAAGAAAACGTAGGAACATTCTCGTTTTTTTGCTGATCACAAAGCTTATTCATACTACGCAATGCACACGTGCAGGCATAGGTCGTGAACTTTGCCTCTTTCTCCGGATTATACTTGCGCATTGCACGAAGAACACCCATCATACCCTGCTGGCAGAAATCCTGCCTTTCGAGACCGTAAGATGCGGCAAACTGTGCAGCTTTGTACTTGATGAAGCCGTAAACCCGGTTTATCAACTCAAGCGCCGCATCGCTGTTACCTTGTTCTTTTACGAGGGTTAGTAACTCTTCATCCGATAAATCTTTTAAAAGAGCTGATTCCAACGCAAAGCCCTCACTTTCTTGAACAAGTACAAGTACACTCATAATATTCTATAATTCAATTTTTGTCAATAGCTTTTCTCTAAAACTGCACGAAAAATTATACATTTTTTACAATTTGAGTAAAAAACAGCGAAAAGAAATTAGTTTTTTCGCTGTAATTCATCAAGATCAAGAGCAAAAGCAGCCAAAAACTCATTAATAAAATCGGTTGCCGCCGGAACATCCAATGCAGAAATTATGTTTTCTATAGAAATTTTAGCACTCGAAAACTCGCTGTTACCTGCTTTTTCCTCTTCGATACACTTGATTAATGCCGATATTTTGTCTGCCGCTTTAACCAGTTTCCACAGTTCGGAATCAGCATCCTGCTTTACAAAAAAACCGCTGTAGCTTGCCTGCATATATTCGGGCAACATCGACACCAGCTGTGATGCCGTCTCACGCTCAACAGCCTTATAAGCCTGCCTGAGCTGAGGATTACCGTATTTGATGGGAGTAGGCATATCGCCCGTTATTATCTCGGGCATATCGTGGTAAATACCAAGAAGCGCCGCACGCTCACAGTTGTGCTGTGTGCCGTACTTTTCATTTGATATTACAGCAAGCGCGTGCGCAATCGCCGCAACCTCAAGGCTGTGCTCACTGAGATTCTCTTTGCGTGTGTTACGCATAAGTGCCCAGCGGTCGATAAATTTCATTCTTGAAAACATTGCAAAAAAGCTGTATGACATTTTTATTATCCCTTTCATTGAGAATTCGGATTTTTTAGAATGAGCACTTTCCCCGGCTCATTCACGCAGCATTCATAGCCCAAACTGAGATATTGCTCTCTGAGCTGTGTTGTTTCGCCTGCAAGTGCGGGGCGCATATCGAAAACAACATAGTCTGTTTCATTTTTTGATTTGATTTCATAAACCTCGTCACGCTGAGCAATATGCGGAATAAAAAATGTGCTTGATTTGACAGAAGCATCCTCGGGAATAGTTTCAAGTGCTGACTCGATTATCGCAAACTCTTGCTGACCGTTGATATAACGCGCCGCATAGTTGCCGAGCTTCGGAACAGCAGTTGTGAAAAAGCACATGACAGAAGCAATCACAGCAAGGCTTGTCATATAGCGCCTTGCCCTACCGTTAAGCTCAGATGAATTGATAATCGCCAGATATATCAGGCAGGAAACAGCACCGTAGCTGTACTGAAAATCTATCGAGAACTGATAGACGTACGACGTCATCAGGTTAAACAGCATAAAGGGAAGAATAAGAATAAAGTGCGACACTTTTTTCGTAGCAAGCGGCAAAAAGCCGAGCGACATCTGAACATACATAAGATATGGCAGCTTTTCCGCCTTGAGGGTCTGAGAAAAGACATAGGCAGGATTGGTGAGAATTATCCTTACCATACCGATAAGTCCGTTATCCTCATACATATAATTCTGATAGTGACTTGATAAGATTCCGTTACCGAAGCAGGTCAGAATAGTTATGGCGGACACAAAATACACAAGCGCCGCCGCACATATAACTGCGCCGTGGATACGCTTTCTGCGAGAAAAGAAAACAAACAGACCAAAGAAGAAAACAAACAAGCACGCATCCTCTTTGATGCCGAAAACAAGCACCATAGAAAGGTACATAAACAGATATTTTTGGCGCTCAAAGAAATAGAACACCCACAAAAGCAAAGGCACAAGGAAGCAGTTTTCGTGAAGGTCATAGCTTGTGCCGCAGATAATAACGGGGCTGAAGGAATAAGCCGCAACCACCAGAGCTATCATCTTGTTGCTCAGACCTTTATGCTTTGCAAGAAGATAGAGCGGAAGCACACCGCCGGCAAGCACGAGCGCCTGACCGATTTGCAGGGTATACGGCGACGGGAAGATAAAATAAAGCGGTAAAAGCAGATAATAAATCGGTGAAATATGAACCGCAAAATGTGAAAGGAGCTTATCACGCTCACTTGAGGTTATGGGCAAGCCTGTTTCGCGCATATGGTGGAACATATTGACAAACAGACCAAAATCGAAATTAGGAGCGCTGTAGGTTGCATAGCGCAGGCAGGTTATAACAGCAATAATCGAGAAAAGGACAAACGCCAGCACCACCGCAACAACAACGGTTACCCTGTTACCTATTTCGAGCTTTGACAAACCGAGCTTGTCATCCTTGAGCAGAAATCGAAGCATTATTGCCGCAATTATAATAAGGCTCAGGCAAAACCAGAAATCACGGTTAGCAATAAGCAGGTATGACGCAAAAAAAGCAAACGACAGCGTCATACCCCACGTGTCGAGCATACGCTTAGGAAACACATAATCCAGCAAAGAAAGCACGGCAAAGCCTAAAGCTACCGCAAGCGCGTACTTAACAACGTCAATATTGAATGCATACTTAATATCGGTAAACTTAATCGGATTTTCACACAGCACATATATGTTCACCGCACACCATACCGTAAGGAACCGCTGTATAAGCTTATCCACCCCAAAGCAATCCGCAAGCTTTGATACAAGCGGCGAACGGCAATTTTTTGTTTCTTTTGTCTTTTTCATTTCTGTCCTCAATTCCCAAATTACATCTGCTCAAGAATATACTGTTTAACATCCTCAAGCTTACTCTTTTTCCACTCACCCTGCTCAGCTTTTTCAGCAAGCGGACAAAGTATAAAGAAATCGAGCGTTTCGCCCGGCACCCTGCCTGTGCGCAAAGGCTCGGCAAAATGCTCTGCCCACTGCTCGTCTGTAGCATTTTTAAATCTGTCAGGGTTAAGATAAGTCATCTGGCGCTTTGTGGCGGCAATATGCATCTTTGCAGAAAGCGGCGACAGCAGCTCATACTCATCCTGCTGCACATCGGTGAAAATCCTCGGCAGAGGAGCCTGCACAATATGCTCACTGCCTCGCTGAATCTCAAGCCCCATAGGCTCCCACGTAAAGCTGTCCTTAGTAAAGTTAAGCTTTACAAGCAGACCAAACTCGGTATTATACTGCGAGCGCTGATAATCGGTATCAAAAATAAAATTACCAAGCGAATAGAAAATAACCTTATCCCCTACCGTTTCGTAATTCATCGGCACGTGAGGATGATGAGCCACAACAATATCGGCACCCATTTCAAGGTAAAGGCGGTAACGCTCTCTTGTATAAGGCGACGGCAGAGGAGTAAACTCCTCGCCTGCGTGCGCAACAACTATGCACCAGCGGCACTTACTTTTAATCTCGTTGATTGTGTTCTGAATAGCGTCAAGGTCACTCCAGCTGTAGCAACCAGCCTTGTTTTCGTCAGCCTTTCTGCACGCACGCTGATAGCCGACACCAAACATACCGATGCCGCCTGCTTCATTGAGAATAACCGCACGGCGTGCCTCATCAATATTCATACCTGCACCGATTGTGCGCACACCGTTTTCACGAGCTATATCAAGAGTGCTTTTTATGCCGAATTCCCCTGCATCCATAATGTGGTTGTTGCAGATATTCCAGATATCAGCCTTCATTTTGTTAAGCACGGTAACAGCCTTCGGGTCTATCGTGTGAAGCAGCTGCTGCACACCGCCCGTAGTCGTGTTCTGCTCAACAGGTGCAACAGGCCCCTCTACGTTTGCAATAACGTGATCGGCGCTGTGAAGAAAATCAAGCACCTGCGGTGAGATGAGCTGCTCGTCCTCCCACTTGCCGTACATATATCTGTCAAATCCGATATCGCCGGTAAAAACCAAAGTAGACTTGCTCTGCATAGTGTTTTCCTTTCGTATCAATGCAGTACTGAGGGTTGCAATTGCTGAGTTTCACTCATAAATTCTTTAACTCCATTGAAACTTTAACATTTAAC
>JAFOBC010000381.1 GCA_017382015.1 Clostridia bacterium | reverse complement strand
GCAATTGACCTCGGTCTGTTTGCAAACACAGGTAAAGCAAACTCCGACCTTGCATATTTCTCCGAGCCTCAGGGCTACCTGCTTGCAGTTGCGGCAATCGCACTTGTTGGCGGTCTGCTCTTCCGCTTACCGTTCCCCTTCATCCGCGAGAGAATCACACAGGCACCCAAGGAAAAAGACAGAAACTTCAGAGAGAATCTGCGCATTATGTGGCAGAACAAGCTTTTCCTTCGTGCAATGATTGCAAACATTCTCGGCTGCACCAAAACACTTATGCTCACAGCAGGTATGTACTTCTGCAAGTGGGTATACGGTAACGGCGGCGATGAGACACTCTGGCTTGTCAAACTCGGCGGTCCGTTCCTTATCGGTATGATAATTGCGATGAATATCAGCACAAAGGTTGCCGCAAAATTCGGCAAGAAGAAGACATACCTTGTCACAGCCTATCTCAACGCTGTGCCTTACATACTCATCTTCTTCGTAGGCTTTGAGCATATCATCTTTATGGCAGTTATGCTCTTCATCAGCGGTTTCCTCACCGGCTTCTCAACAGTATACAACACAACAATGGTCGCCGACAGCATCGACTATATGGAGCACAAGACAGGCGTCAGAAACGACGGTGTGTTCTTCTCCGGTCTCAACTTTGTATCAAAGCTCACGGCAGCTATCACAGCTATTGTCACAAACGGTGTCCTCGCAACGGTTAACTACGAAGGCACAATCAAAACTCTCGGTGCGGCAATCGAAAAAGCAGCAAACCTCGGCCAGGTCTACTCGCTCAACTTTGCTGAGTCATACCCCGATATAACAATGGCTCTGCTTATACTCATCACCTTTATTCCTGCGGCAGGCTGTGTGCTTCAGGCTCTCCCGATTCACGGCTACAACCTCTCCGAAGCAGAGCACGAAAAGATTCTTGAAGAGCTCAAGGAAATGAGAAAGGAAAATGAGTAAGGTTAACGGTATGCGATACATTGCTGACCACGACTATCACATTCACTCAACGGTTTCGCTGTGCTGTCACGATGACAGCCAGACCCCCGAAGCAATTCTCAGCTATGCCAGGCGAAACGGATTCACCTCAGTATGCCTTACCAACCACTTCTGGGACGAAAAAGTAAAGAGCGAGGCTGACTGGTGCGACGAGCACGATTTTTCGCACGTTTCATCCGTGCTTCCCCTGCCGCAGGCTGAGGGTACGCGTTTCCTTTTCGGTGCTGAAACGGATATGGATTTCAACAACATCGTCGGCGTAAGCCGCGAGAGAATGGAGCTGTTTGATTTTATCATCGTATCCACAACTCACCTTCATCTTGACGGCAACACCGTGAAAACAAAAATCCAAACACCCGAAGAGGCGGCATATCATTGGGTTGATAAGCTCGAGAATCTTCTCAAAAAAGAACTCCCGTGGCACAAAATCGGCATCGCCCACCTTACCACAGGGCACATTCTGAAAGGCAGAACACACGAGGTACTGCCGCTGATTTCCGACAAAATTCTCCGTGACCTTTTCAGCGAATGTGCAAACAAAGGTGTCGGCATTGAGCTCAACGTCAAAACAATCGGCATGAGCAGTGAACAGCGCGACATATTTATGCGCCCTTACTTTATAGCCAAGGAATGCGGATGCAAGTTTTACTTTGGCAGCGATTCGCACAAAGCATCGGCACTCATCGGCACCAAAGAAAACTTTGACCACGTCACAGACACGCTCAGCCTTAACGAAACCGACAAATTCCGACTCAAATAAAAAAACACCGCAGAACAGAGAGTCTGTACGTCTGGCATTTGGAATTAAACAGTATACCGATTGTTATTGACTTTCATTGTGTGGTAAAGTATAATTGTAAAAAATTACTGAAAGGCAGGTGGACAAGATGACAATGATGATTAGCACAATGAATCGGAGAGCCGTTTTGTCCGTTTGCGATTGATGTAATTTATATCTTTCTGTGAATTGCAGGCATCTCCGTTTCGGAGGTGCCTTTTCTATTTTGAGGTGATATTATGAACCCTTGGTCGGCAAAGAATTACAGAAAAATATATGATAACTCAGCTGTAAGAACCGGCATAGCCCTACGCTTTGAAAAAGGTGTTCACGGCGATATAAAGCTTTTGTTCACAGACTTTGCCAAATGGTTAAGGAAGAACTATCATTTTCCCATTCGTGTCACGGTATACGTTAAAGAAAGCGAAACCATAACATTGATGAATGGGAACATTGCTTGGGGTTCATTCAGATATTTCGATACATTTGATGAACCATATATCAGAATACCAACAGGCGATTATTTAGACCAAGCTGAAATTGAAGGCAAAGAAAATGCAGCTTACACTATTCTTTCTTCTTTTGTCCACGAATTGACACATTATTTTCAATGGATAAATCAGTTTGAACAATCAGACAAAAGCTCTGAGCGACAAGCAAACTATTATCGCAACAGAATTATTGATTTGTATTTGAATGAGAAAGGAAAAAGTTATGAACAACCAAAACATATTTGATAACGAGGTCTTTTTTGAAGGCTACAGCGAACTGCGAAGCAGGGAGTTAAACGCTAACACAATGCTCGAACAGCCTGCAATGAAAGAGCTTCTGCCTGAAATATGTGGCAAAGCTGTGCTTGATTTGGGTTGTGGTTGCGGACATAATTGTCTTGATTCTGTCAACAGCGGTGCAAAAAATGTCGTCGGCGTTGATATTTCAGAAAAGATGCTATCAGTTGCAAAGGCGGAATCCGCACACGAAAAAATAGAATATGTCAATATGAGCATGACTGATATTTCAAAGCTCAATCAAAAATTTGATTTGGTTTACAGCTCGCTTGCCTTTCATTATATTGAAGATTTTAAAAAGCTTTGTGAAGATATATAT
>JAFOBC010000380.1 GCA_017382015.1 Clostridia bacterium | reverse complement strand
TTTATGAGCGAGGATTATATAAGAAATCACTTTGACGATATAAAAAAGTACGCCTGCGTAATCGAAAACCGTCTTTACGATGACTGTACGGTTGAGGGTGTGCTCAGAGATAATGCGCAGGTAAAAAAACTTGCCGATGAGCAGGGGCTTGATTATATCCTGATTGACGGTGAATATAAGGTTGATATTGATTTATAAGTGAGGAGTGTGTCTTATGTACAAAATTAATCTGGGAAAAAGCGGCCTGCAGGTGCCGACAGTTGCTGTAGGCTGTATGCGAATCAGCAATATGAACGAAAAGGAAGCATCAGCTTTTGTTAATACAGCCGTTGAAAACGGAGCATTTTTCTTTGACCATGCCGATATTTACGGCGGCGGCAACAGCGAAACGGTTTTCGGCAAGGCGGTTGCTTCGATGCCGAGAGAAGAGCTTATTATCCAGACGAAGTGCGGTATCCGCAAGGGTCAGTTTGATTTTTCTTACGAGCATATCACACAGTCAGTTGAGGGCAGCCTCAAAAGGCTCGGCACAGATTATATCGACGTGCTCCTGCTTCACAGACCCGATGCGCTTATGGAGCCTGAGGAGGTTGCAAGGGCGTTTGATGAGCTTAAGGCTTCGGGCAAGGTGCGCCATTTCGGCGTTTCAAACCAGAATCCGTATCAGATGCAGCTTCTGCAGTCCTGCCTGGATATGCCGCTGTGTGTCAATCAGCTTCAGTTTTCCGTTATGCACGCACCGATGATTCAGTCGGGCATCAACGTTAATATGTATAACGATTCTGCCGTCAACCGTGATGGCGGTGCGCTGGATTACTGCCGCCTTAACAGCATCACAATTCAGCCCTGGTCACCTATGCAATACGGATTTTTTGAGGGCTGTTTTGTAGATAACGAAAAATTCCCCGAGCTTAACAAAAAGCTCGAGGAGATAGGTGAAAAATACGGTGTATCAAAAACAGCCGTTGCCTTTGCTTGGATTCTCCGACACCCTGCAAAAATGCAGCCCGTTACCGGCACAACAAATCTTACCCGTCTTGTCGATTGTATCAAGGCGAGTGAAATTACACTCACCCGTGAGGAATGGTACGAAATCTACCGTGCGGCAGGTAATGTGCTTCCGTAAAAAGAGAATATAAAATAACACCGCAGTTGTACATAACCGTACTTCTGCGGTGCTTTTTAGTTGCTGTGTTACAGTGAATGCTGTATTTGATTGACTTTGATGAAATTGAGTTTCGATTCCGTAGACAGTTTCTCACATTACTGGGGTGTGCTTGTTTGAATTAATGTGGGCATTCAAGTAGTTTGTCAGTTTCATAACTCACCTCTGTAAAAATTAATAAGCCAATTTGATTATCTTCTGTATTTGTTTGCCTGCTTTATTAAGTTCAGATATTATGTTGTTTTTTACGGTATGATAATCTTCACCAAAAAGCTTTTGGGTTAAGCCAAACAAGGGGTCGGTATCAATGATATCATTTTCTTTTAAGGATACTCCTAATTTGTAGTGAGCCATTGCATTTCTGAAATCATCTGAATAATACTTATTATCCATAATAATGCTGAATTTCAAATTCTCTTTTATATCAGGTAAGAGTGAAAGCAAATAATAATATAAAATATATGCAAATCTTAGTTTTGTGGATGTTTCATCAACAATAAACTTGTCAACAGAATACACAATAAAGTTTATTTGACACAATATTGTAAAAAGCAAAAACTTATAATTATATTTATTACCAAACGGAGATTTCACGAAACCGCAGTAATCTTTTGTTGTGAAATTGAAATCGGATATAATTTTATATGGTTCGGTAGCGTTAAAACAAGATATGTATTCTCCGCCTATTTTTGCCATCTCAACAGTTTTCTCTTCATCAGTTTTATCATACGAAAAAAATGGAGTAACAATTTGAGCCAAAACAGTATTATCACAAGGAACTGAATCACAATAAAAAACACCATAAATATCGTACAAACGCAAGTGTTTTGCTATTGGTTTACAAAGCGAAGAAAAGTACATATCACTTTTTGTATAGTTTTCGTAAAGTATACGGTTTAAATTTATATATCCTTTTTCAAAAAGTTTTATGGATTTTCGCATTTCTGAATAATATTTTTCCTCTTCATCCGTAAATGTAGGAAGATTTAATTTGTGTTTTGAAGAATTGCTATAAGCGTTTACCCAATCTTCAATTCCGTCAACAATCAAACCCATATATGGCATTAAAGCAACATAATAGCTTGGCGTAGATATTTTTTGATAACATAATAGTGTAAAGAACAATCTTAAATCGTTTTTCATTAATTGAACTGCACATCTTTGCACTTTGTTAAAAGGGGCATCATCCAAGTTGTATTTTTCTGTTTCGTGATTAACTGACACTTACATTTCCTCTTTCCTTGCCTTCACAATCAAGAAGTTCGGTTTAATATATTCCTTTATCCATGCCGGCACTTTTTCAATTACCCATTCTTCGGGTGTGGGTTCACAGACTTCTTCAATAACAAACCCTGCTTTTGCAAGAGCATTGACAATGTTGCTGAAAGTGCGGTGATATTTCACAACGCCGTCAACATACCAATGAACTCTGCGTTCGCCCGGTTGGTTGTAGTTTGAAAAAGTGTAAGAAACTTTTTCGCCGTTTTCGTTCTTGTTGAAATGACCTGCACCGTCAACGGTTGAGGTGATAATCGGATGTTCCTGCGAGAACAAAAGCCGACCGCCTGCATTAAGAATAGAATACATATCTTTTGCAAAAGTGGCGAAGTCCTCGACATAATGAAAAGCAAGTGAACTGTAAATAAAATCAAAGGTTTCACCGAGCTTTGATATATCAGTCATACTCATATTGCAGTATTCGATTTTATCATTTGCGGATTCTTCTTTTGCGACAGCAAGCATCTTTTCGGATATATCAATACCGATAACTCTATCTGCACCACTATTTACAAAATCAATGCAGTTATGACCGTAACCGCAACCTAAATCAAGAACGGTTTTGCCGTTTAGATTGGGAAGAAGTTTACGCATAGCAGGTTGTTCAATCAAATCATTAGCGTTGCAATCGCTGTCACGCAGAGCCTTATAACCACTGAAAAATGTTTCGTTGTCAAATATGTTTTGTCTGCTCATACTTTCACCTCTGTTGTGTATACCCTTTAAATTCTTTGTTGAGTCTTCTGTAAGAAAAGTTTGCAATATCTTTTAACGAATATGATTTCATAAGATGCTCAATAAATCGGCAGCCGAGATAATATCCGACATCGGAATATCCGTTGTACGAACACCAATCACCGAAAAAGTCCTGAACACTTTCCTTGGCGTCAAGACGGCGGAGATATTCCTTTTTGATTTCGGGTTCATTTTCACGGCACCAATCAAGCCAACCGTCTTTATCCTGATGATAAAAGTCATCATCACCGCAAAGAATATGCTCGCAAACCATAGCAACACCTTCCTGATAAAGCTGCTGTATGGCTTTTCTTCGTTTTGTAAAATCAGGGATATACAAATGACCGTTCATCTTATGCCACAGATGACCGATTTCGTGCAGAATCAAGGCACGCATATTTGTTTCGTCGCCCCAATTCAACTCGATTATTTTCTCAACTCCAAGAAGAACGGTGTTCTTGCCGTCAAGCGTAGTTGCCCAACCCGCACCGTTGCAAAGTCCGAGATATAGAATGATATTTATATCGGGTTCCGTGTCAAAAAGCTTTGGAAGATTTGCATTCAGAGTGTCAACAACAATCTGAAAATTCTTACTCACAAAATCAATTTTATCTGCGTTCAATGCGGTTTCAAGAACAGGAAGAATAGCTTTATCGAAATCATATTCTTTGACATCGTTTTCGCATCTTGACGGCAACTCTTTTGATATTTCACCTGCATATTTTCGCCACACAGACATATCAAATCCATTTGTAAAAAGCGCTTTTATTTTATCGCAAGTGTTGATGATTTTCATTGTTTCACCTTATTATAAATCAAATCTCTCTTTAATCATTTCTGCAACAACTTCGGGTGCAAGATTCGAGTTGTCAATCTTAATATAGTTCGGAAATGTTATTTCACCGTCATAACTTTCAGTGCGGTATTTTTTATCGGTATCAAGCAAATCTTTTCTTGCAAAATCAAGATTTCGCTTTGACGGTTTATTGTTAAGACGGTTTTCTGTTGAGTTCCTTTCAAGCCTTATCTCTTTTGAAGCGACGAGCTCAACATAATAAACTTCTGCGCCTTGCTCTTCGAACAAATCGGAAACATATTTTATGTAATCCCAATCGCTTTGTGGTCAAATGCCCACACATAAGTGAAAATCATTCCGTAATTATTGCTTTTTGAAAATTCCTCAAAGATAACCTGACGCAGTCTGTTGACCGTCTTGCCCTCGTAATACCCGAAAATTTCTATTACAGGCTCAATAGTCATATGGTTATGAAACAGTCTGAGGTCTGTGATTTTTGCGAGTTCCTGTCCAACTGTCATCTTTCCAACAGCCAGATTGCCGAATATTATAACTAATTTCATTAT
>JAFOBC010000041.1 GCA_017382015.1 Clostridia bacterium | reverse complement strand
CGGGACCATCAGAAATGTAAATACCGTCAGGCATCATTTTCATAACTTCATCGGCCGAAGTGTCATAAGGCACAACAGTAATGTTGCAACCTCTTGCATTCAGAGTACGGATAAGGCTGAGCTTGATACCGCAGTCGATTGCAACAACGTTATATTTCATATTCGGTGTTCTTGAGTACCAACGTTTCTTACAGCTGACCTTAGAAACTGCATCTGTGGGTATTTTCGTTGAAGCAAGAATCTCAAGAGCTTTTTCTTTTGCTGTATCAACAGATGTGAAAAGCACTTTGCAAGTACCGTTGTCACGAATCTTTCTGGTAAGCTCACGCGTATCGAGACCGCTGATACCAGGAATCTTATAGTCTTCCATAACTTCTGCAAGTGTTTTTGTTGCACGGAAGTTAGAAGGTATGTCGTTGTACTCTCTGACAACAAGTCCGCCAAGTGTCGGGATTTTTGTTTCGAAATCGTCATCTGCAGTACCGCAGTTGCCGATTAACGGATATGTCATAACAACCGCCTGATAGGTATATGTCGGGTCAGAGATAATCTCCTGATAACCAAGCATAGCTGTGTTAAACACAAGCTCACATACCCTTTCGCAGTCGTAACCAAAACCGTAGCCATAATATTCACTACCGTCTTCAAGCACAATTTTCTTGTCGTAATTCATCATTTTTCGCATATCCATACTGCTTTACCTCCACATACTGTAAGTTCACATTTACCGAACACGGTTTCATTCTCAAAAGGAGTGCTTCTGCCTTTCGAAACAAACTCATTCGGATCTATTCTATAAGCCTTTTCAAGGTCATATACACAATAATCTTCAGTTTCGGGCAATCCAAAACGTTTTCTGGGGTTGATTGACATAAGTTCAATCAATTTTTCGAGTGATAAAACACCCTCTTTAACCAGCTTTGTATAGAGAATCGGGAACGCTGTTTCTATACCGACAATTCCCATCATACTTCCTGCCAGTCCTTTAGATTTTTCTTCAACACTGTGAGGTGCATGGTCAGTAGCGATCATATCAATCGTTCCGTCTTTAATACCCTCAATAAGCGCTAATCTGTCATCTTCGCTGCGAATCGGAGGATTCATCTTGAATCTACCCTCGTCCTTGAGCATACTGTCATTCATAACAAGGTAGTGCGGACCTGTTTCGCAGGTTACATCAACACCGCGAGCCTTTGCCTCACGAATAATCTGCACGCTCTCTTTGGTAGAAATATGGCACACATGATACTTACAACCGATTTCTTCAACAAGCTTGAGGTCACGTGCAATCGGTTTCCATTCGCTTTCGCTGCAAATACCCTTGTGACCATTAGCTTTTGAATACTCGCCGCCATGTATATATCCGCCGTTAAGCAGCGAATTATCCTCACAATGAGCGACAATAATCTTACCTAGCTCTTTTGCTTTAATCATCGCAGAGCGCATCATCTCTTCGCTCTGAACTCCTCTGCCGTCATCGGAATATCCTGCACAAATCGGAGCCAGCCCATCAAAATCGGCAAGAGCATCACCCAGCTGTCCTACAGTAATCGAAACATACGGATGAACATTGATAACAGCATCGCGCTCGATAATTTCGCGTTGAACCATCATATTTTCCACACTATCGGGAACCGGATTAAGATTAGGCATAGAGAAAACATCGGTATAACCGCCTCTCGCACAAGCCGCAGTACCGGTTGCTATGGTCTCCTTATAAAAAAAACCCGGCTCTCTGAGGTGAACGTGCACATCACAAAAAGCGGGAAATATAAAACAGTTATTAAAATTGAAATCAATGGAGTTACCGCCCTGTATTGAATCGACAGGGAAGGAAGTTTTAACGAATGAACCGTTCTGATATTTGAAACAATTTTCAAAATGCGCTTTCATACTTAACTCCTTTCTCGAAAAAAACCTTGCTGAAGGCAAGGTTAGATAACATCACAGAACACCACGGAACTAACCGTGATTATGTATAATCAATCTTGCTGATGCAACACATCGCATACGAAAGATATCATTTGTAATATAGTATCATAAGTATAACCTGTTGTCAAGAAAAACACGCTGACTGAGCATACAAAATTTGCTGATTAAAACATCAATTATTCATCAAAAATACTATTTTGTAAAGCAAATAACTTTGCACTTCGTTCATCTTGCTCCAGGCTGTTTATTGAATATTCTCCATTGACATATTGCAGCACTGTTCCCTCCTGCGTTTCAGCAGGAAGCTCAGTTAAAGCGATATTCTTATTTGATCCGTCCTCAAGCTCGCAAACTGCAAAACCTTCTTCAATTCTATCAACTGTAAGCTTCATAAACCTCACCTTAATCTGTTCATTATTTCTTAGTCTTCACAGAAATTCCGTTATCATCAACAATAAAGATTATTGTACCGGACTCATATGTTTTATAATACTGTGTTCCGAAATCATCAAGCATCTGTATAATCTCATCGTGAGGATGACCGTACTCATTATCATATGAGCACGAAATTACGGCATAATCAGGTGAAACAGCCTCAAAAAAATCATATGTATTCGAAGTAGTGCTGCCGTGATGAGCTAACTTATACACATCAGCAGATAAATCATATCCCGAAGCAAGCATCTGCTTTTCAACCTGCTTTTCGGCATCACCGGTAAACATAAAACTATACCCTTTGTATGAGAGTCGCACCGAAACAGACATATTATTAAGGTCATTATCTTGTTCATACGGTGAGAGAACAATAAAAGAAACTTCACCAAAAGAGTAAGTTTGACCTGGTTTAGCGGCAATAACCTTAGCTTCACTCTGCTTAATAGAGTTAAGCATATTTTCATAAGTCTTCGTAGTTGGCGTATTGGATGCAGATAAACGCGGCATAATAACGTTTTGCACCGTTAAATTACTTATAATTTCCGCTGCACCGCCGATATGATCGGAGTGAGGCTGAGTAGCTACAAAGTAAGTAATATCTTCAACGCCTAAATCTGAAAGATAAGTGAGAATTTCATTTTCATAGCCATTTTCACCGGCATCAATGAGCATATTACCGTCATCAGACTTTATCAGAATACAGTCACCCTGACCAACGTCGATAAAATGCACCGAAAACGGGTAATCTTCAACAACTAAATTATTGTCACTATCATCTG
>JAFOBC010000379.1 GCA_017382015.1 Clostridia bacterium | reverse complement strand
GATTTACGATGCCTGCGCTCAAACCGTTCTGCATGGCAAGCGAGAAAAATGCCGAGTTGATTTTTTCTCTGTTCGGCAGACCGAACGAAATATTTGAAACGCCGAGCACACTGTGCACACCAAGCTCATCTCTGAGAATACGAAGTGCATCAAGCGTGGGCAATGCGCCGTTTTCAGCGGTGCTTATCGTCATTGTAAGCGGGTCGATTATTATATCGGATTTATCTATACCGTACTGCTCGGCACGGTCGATTATTCTTTTTGCTATTGCGATACGCTCATCGGCTATTTCGGGAATACCCTTTTCGTCAAGAGTAAGACCTACAACCATAGCGCCGTATTTTGCGGCAAGCGGCAGCACCGTGCTCATGGATTCCTCCGAGCCGTTTACGGAGTTGATTAGCGGCTTACCGATATAGACACGCAGTGCTTTTTCAAGTGCGGCAACATCTGACGTATCAATTTGCAAAGGCAGGGTTGTGACCTGCTGCACACGGTTGACGGCATTTGCCAGCACAACCGTTTCATCAATCTCTGAGATGCCTACGTTTACATCCAGCACATGAGCGCCTGCATCCTGCTGAGCAATTGCCTCATTGCATAGATATTCATAATTTTCCTCACGCAGTGCCGCTTTGAGTTTCGGCTTACCCGTAGGATTGATTCTCTCGCCGATGAGCACTGTTTTGCCGTCAAAGAAAACAGTACTGCAACGTGATGACACAAAGCTTTTACGTTCTGCTCTTACAGGAGCAAAAACACCAAGATTGCCGCAACGCTCAACAACAGCGCGAATATGCCCGGGCGTTGTGCCGCAACATCCGCCGACAGCCGCACAACCGAGGCGCACCAGCTTTTCGGCACTTTGTGCAAACTGATTTGCATCAACGTCGTAGGCGGTTTTGCCGTCAACTACAACAGGCATACCTGCGTTTGAGTTGATAAGCACGGGAAGCCTGGTAAAACTGAGCAAATCCGGCACAAACTCAAGCATTTTATCCGGACCGAAGCCGCAGTTGAGTCCGACACCGTCGGCACCGAGGCTCTCGACAAGGGCGGCAGCGGTAATTATATCCGCACCGTTCATAAGCCTGCCGTTTTCATCAACGGTAAAGGTAACGACAACGGGAAGAGAAGAATTCTCCTTAGCGGCAAGCACAGATGCCTTAATCTCTGCCGTGTCGGTCATTGTTTCGATAAGTATAAGGTCGGCTCCTGCCTGCTCACCCACAATGACAGTACGAGCAAAACCTTCGTAGGCAGCTTCAAAGCTGAGAGAGCCGAAAGGCTCAAGCAGTTCGCCGTGAGAGGTCATATCAAGGGCAACAAAAGCGTCCCTGCCGCTTTGCGCAACAGCCTCTTTCGCAACCTTTACACCTGCAACTGCAATCTCCTCAGGTGTATATAAGCCGCCGGCAGGAGCAGAAAAGGTATTGGCTGTGATTATGTTACAGCCGCATTCAAGATAACTGAGATGGACGCTCTTAACTTTTTCAGGTTGTTCGATGCTCCAATGGTCGGCACGCTTACCTGCAGGCAAGCCGAGCGACTGAAGCATTGTGCCCATCGCACCGTCGCAAAACAGAAGCTCAGAGCCAAACTTTTTTCTGAAATCCAAGTTAATTCCCTCACTTTCCGATAATATCCGAAAGGTTTGTCATAATGCTTTCAGCGATATCGGGTTTATTCATTGTGTAGATATGTATGTTGTTTACACCGCTTGCGATAAGATCAATAATCTGCTCGGTAGCATATGCGATACCTGCCTGCTTCATTGCCGCAGGGTCTGAGGCAAATTTATCAGCTATGGCTTTAAAGCGAAGCGGAATGCCTGAACCCGAAAGCGAAACTATACGGTCAAGCTGTGCGCTGTTTGTAACAGGCATAATACCTGCAACAATCGGCACGTTGATACCTGCCGCAAGAAGACGGTACATAAACTTGTAAAAAACGTTATTGTCAAAAAACATCTGGGTTGTGAAGAACTGGCAGCCGCTTTCTGCTTTTATCTTAAGACCGTCAAGGTCTACGGCAACGCTTGCAGATTCGGGATGGCACTCGGGATAACAGGCACCGCCGATACAAAAATCGCCGTGAGACCTGATAAGGCTGATAAGCTCGCTTGCGTGATTGAAAGCACCCGGCACCGAAAGCTCACCTTTATCGCCTCTGAGCGCCAGGATATTTTCGATTTTATCGGCTTTGAGCTGCTCGATAACGGAAACAAGCTTTTCCTCTGTTGTTGAAAGGCAGGTAAGATGAGCAAGAGCTGTAACGCCGCATGCCTGAACCTCACGGCTGAGATCAACCGTATGCTCGCTTGTGCCGCCGCCTGCTCCGTAAGTGACACTCATAAATGAGGGTGAAAGCTTTGCAATATCACGAACAACCTGCTTGGCACCCGAAACCTGCGACCACACCTTAGGCGGAAAAAGCTCACAGGAAACGTTGACCTTACCGTTATTTAGTATATCGATAACTTTCACAAAAAACACCTACCCAGTTTTTAAATAAATATATTATAATATAACACACTACTCTTTGATATGCAAACAAAATCTGCCATAAAATGATATTTCGTCATATGGTAGTATTTTGAAGCAAAAGTTAAGGCGAAATATGTACACTTTTCTGATTTACCACACTAAAGTAAGCGGATTTAATTTTCCCTTTTACAAAAAATTTACATTTTCTCATTGTGAATCAACCGTTTTTAATGTAAAATAACAAAGATAATAACAGTTACCAAACTAAGAGGAGGAAGGATAATGTTAAAGGTTTTGAGCTACCTGAAATACGCCGCAGGATATGTTGTACTGGGTCTGTTGTTTCTTCTGATTCAGGCCTCAACAGAGCTTTGGCTGCCCACAATGATGGAAACCCTCGTTGACGACGGCATCATCAAAATGAACGGTATGGACGGACAAATGCAGTTCATCATCACGAAAGGAATACAGATGCTCGGCATTGCCCTGCTGTGTGTTGTTTCTGCAGTACTTGTTAACTTCTTTGCCACAAAGACGTCCGCTGTTATTTCAAAAAAGATGCGGCATGATGTTTTTGAGCGTGTAGCATATTTCTCCAATAACGAGTTTGACAAATTTTCCACAGCGTCTTTAATTACGCGTACGACAAATGACGTTCAACAAATACAGATGATTCTCAGCAACGGCATCAGAATCGTTTTCTTTGCGCCGTTTATGGCTACGGGAAGCATAATACTTGCGCTGAGTAAAAGCGGTGATATGAGCTGGATTCTGCTCGTAGCGGTACTCGTACTGCTCACCATAATCAGCGTCGGTCTCGCATTTGCTATGCCAAAGATAAAAATACTCCAGTCACTTATTGATAAGCTTAATCTCGTCAGCCGCGAAAACCTCTCAGGTCTGATGGTTATACGTGCATTCGGCAACGAAAAGCACGAAGAAGAGAGATTTGAAGTCTCAAACAAAGAGCTGAGAATGACAAACAGATTCATTCAGCGAACAATATCTATTGTTCAGCCGATGATGACAATCATAATGAACTTCACAAGCGTTGCCGTTGTATGGTTTGGCGCCAACGCGATTATGGAAAACCAACTTGAGCTTGGTCAGATGATGGCATACATCCAGTACGCAATGCACGTCATAATGTCATTCCTCTTTATTGCGATGATTTTTGTAAACATCCCCAGAGCCCTCATTTCAATACGAAGAGTCGGCGAAGTACTGGAGACACAGACAAGTATCACCAACCCCGAAAGCCCGAAAAAAATCGGAAAAGTCAAAGGCACCGTCGAATTCAAAAACGTATCATTCAAATACAGTAACGCAGATGACTGCGTGCTGACAGATATCTCATTTGTCGCAAAGCCCGGCGAAACAACAGCATTTATCGGCTCAACGGGCTCGGGTAAATCGACACTCATTAACCTCATACCGAGATTTTACGACGTAACCGAAGGCGAAATCACACTTGACGGCATTGATATACGCAAAATTTCACTCAGCGACCTCAGAGATGCAATCGGCTACGTTCCGCAGAAGGGTCTGCTCTTCTCCGGCACGGTTGAATCAAATATGCAAATCGGCAGACCTGATGCAGACTCAGAGCTTATCGGCAAAGCGCTCTCCACTGCGCAGGCAAGATTTGTTGCAGATATGCCCGAGGGCATTCATTCCGAAATCTCGCAGGGTGGCACCAACGTAAGCGGCGGACAGAGACAGCGCCTTGCAATCGCACGCGCGCTTGTCAAACAATCCCCTGTTTATATCTTCGACGACAGTTTCTCGGCACTTGACCTTAAAACCGATGCCGCATTGAGAAAAGCTCTTAAAACCTACACAACCGATGCAACCGTACTGATTGTTGCGCAGCGTGTGAGCACGATACTTAACGCTGAACAGATAATCGTGCTTGATGAAGGCAGAATCGTAGGCAAAGGCACACACAAAGAGCTTATGAAGACCTGCGAAGAATACCGCGAGATTGCTGAATCACAGCTTGCAAAGGAGGCGTTAGTATGAGCGAACACGCAAAAAGACGCATGCCTCCCCGTCCGCACGGCAAAGGCGGCCACGGCGGCCCCGGAGAAAAAGCCAAGGATTTCAAAGGCACTGTCAGAAAGCTGCTCAAGCTCATGGCGCCTTTCAAATTCAGATTTCTGGCGGTTATCATACTTGCCGCAGGTGCTTCGCTGTTTAACGTCATCGGCCCGAAGGTGCTTGAAAAAGCCACAAATGAGGTTGCTGACGGCGTATTCAGAATGGCGAAAAATACAGGCGGAATAGACCTTGTAAAAATCGGACAGATACTACTTATTCTGCTCTTTGTTTACCTTGTAAGCGCAACATTCAACTACCTGCAGTCGTTCCTCATGGCAGGTGTTACAACACGCCTTTCATTCAATCTGCGCAACGATATTATGCAGAAAATCAACAGAATTCCTCTCGGATTTTTCCACAAACAAAGTCAGGGCGACGTGCTCTCACGTATCACAAACGACGTTGATACGCTCGAGCAAGCACTCACCCAGAGCATCACACAGTTTGCCACATCGGTAACAACGCTTGTCGGTATAATGACAATGATGCTTATAACCAGCCCCCTGCTGACGCTCATAATTGTTATCACAGTGCCCGTTTCGCTGATGATAGTCAGAAGCATCGTCAAGCTTTCACAGCCACATTTCCGCAAGCAGCAGAAATTCCTCGGTGCGGTCAACGGACACATTGAAGAAATGTACGGCGCACACCTCGTTATAAAAGCTTTCAACGGCGAAGAAAGATCCATAAAAGAATTTGACGAGCTTAACAGCAACCTTGCCGAAAATGCAAGAAAAGCCGAATTCCTTTCGGGTCTTATGATGCCGCTTATGGGCTTTATAGGAAACCTCGGATACGTACTCGTCTGCGTTGTTGGCGCAATACTTGTTTCTAAGAGTAACCTTACAATCGGCGGTATTCAGGCAATGCTTCAATACGTGCGTAACTTCAATCAGCCCATAAATCAGCTGGCAAACATCTCCTCGCAGATGCAGAGAATGGCTGCTGCGGCAGAGAGAGTATTTGAATTCCTTGACGTTAAAGAAGAGGATGACTCCAACGCAACACTCAGAGTTTCTGACGTAAATATCGAAGGCAACATCACATTTGACCACGTTAAATTCGGCTATGAAGGCTCTGACAAAATCGTTATCACAGACTTTTCCGCAAAGGTTAAAAGCGGACAGAAAATTGCAATTGTCGGCCCGACAGGTGCAGGCAAGACGACAATGGTAAAGCTGCTTATGCGTTTCCACGAGCTGACAGACGGCGCAATTTACGTTGACGGTCACAACCTGACCGAATTTGACAGACACGACCTGAGAAACGAATTCGGTATGGTGCTTCAGGACACCTGGCTTTACAGCGCAAGCATTATGGATAACATCCGTTACGGCAAGCTTGATGCAACAGACGAAGAGGTCATAAAAGCCGCAAAAATGGCTCAGGTTGATCACTTTGTGCGCACTCTGCCTGACGGATATGCCATGGAAATAAACGAAGAAACAACCAATATTTCGCAAGGACAAAAACAGCTGCTCACCATTGCAAGAGCGATTCTTGCTGACCCGAAGATTCTTATTCTTGACGAAGCAACAAGCTCCGTCGACACAAGAACAGAGATTCTTATTCAGCGGGCAATGGATAACCTTATGGAGGGCAGAACAAGCTTCATTATCGCCCACAGACTCTCAACAATACGCAATGCAGACCTCATACTCTGTATGGATAAAGGCGATATTGTCGAGCAAGGTAACCACGATGAGCTGATGGCACTCAACGGATTTTACGCCAACCTTTACAACAGCCAGTTTGAACACCTGGCACAATAAAAAAGCAACGGGGCAACACAAAAGCGTGTTGTCCCGTTACCTTTTATCAGTGACGCAAACCAAAAATACAGATATTTATTATTTTTGATATTTCCTCAATAGGTTTTTCGCAATCATCTTTAATCCACTCAAGTATCAGCGCGTTTATTCCGCTCAGATAGTACATCATAACATAATTCTTATAATCTTCGGGGTAATCAAACCTATCCAGAATCGGGTTGAATATCTTTTCAAACATTCTGTCATAAACGTCGTCAAAACCAAGAATTTTGTTATTCAGCAACGCAACTCTGAACACTTCTTTATTATCCTTTATGTACTTCAGATACGGCACAATATAATCATCGCAAATGAATATAAGCTCCTCTTCCCTGCAATCAGATAAATTAAGCGCAATCGATTTGCTGTCTTCGGAAAAATATGAAAGGAAGCTGTCCAACAGATACCTCACGGTCTCGTTGAGCAAATCACCAATTGTATCGTAATGCAGGTAAAACGTAGAGCGATTGACCTCGGCAGCTTTACATATTTCGCTGACGGTAATATATTCAAGCGGCTTCTTTTTCAGCAACGAAATCAGCGCCATATCCATTCTTGCGGCAGTATTAAAATATTTGCTCTCTGATTTATTCATAAGCTTTCACCCTTGTGCAGACTTATTTATCTGCTATTTCTTTGGCGAGCTGAACAATCTCAAAGGCGTATTTCGCCTTACCCTTTTCAAGCATTTTCTTGTAGATGGGGTAATTCACTCCGCAGCCGATAAACCCGATAACACCGACAATAATGCCAAGCACCATACATAAAACTCCGCTGCCTATTACCTGCATTGAAAGGCACATACCTGCACCTGCAACGAGAGCGGAAATGATGCCGAAGGTGTAAGTAAAAACAGTTGCGGGCATTTTAGCCTTTTTGTCCAGCTTCTTCAGCGCAATGATTTTTGAATCAACCTTCGGTGCGTAATCTTTGGCAATTGCCTCTGCTAAAATCTTATCTGTGTTCATTTTTAGTCCTCCTTTGACTTTGCAACTCTATTCTACACAGTCCGGCAAACAAAATGAACAACACGAAAAACCGATTATGTTGATTTTATCCGAAAAGCATTATATCACAAATCAGTTATGCTTTTCAAATCTGTTTTTATTGTTACACTCCACAGCAGAAAGGATGTAAACCATTTCATCATAAAAGCTACGTATTGAGCGCCTGTCGGAAAACAAGCCTATCGGTGTGCCGTGGTCACCTCGACGTATAGGCATAACGTTCCACACGCCGGGTTTAAGGCTGACGTTTTCGTCATACATCTCATACGGCTCATTTTTTGGAAACATAGCCGAAGCTACATCTACCAGGCCATCGTTACCCCGCGCGAACACACCTGCTTTTTTATCGTATATAAGCATTAATTTTGAGGTTGCTTTAAGGAACAAAAAATCGCAGTTAAGCGGTGAATCTACGCCGTTTTTCTTCTTTTCTACAGAATTAAAGCAATATGAAAAACAGTAAACAGAATCAACTGTTTTTACGGTTTCATTTATGCGGGATATACCCTTTTCCGACATATCAAACTCTACGTTATCTTCACTCATAAGCATATTTTTAACAGCCTTAACGTAGCCCGTTTTATCCGATATTCCCGGTGTATCGTTAACACCGAACTGCTCAAGGTGAAAATCCAGAAATCTGCCGTGTAAGAACGTACGGCTGAGTACAGCAGCGTAATTGAAACAGATATACCTCAACGGTGAAATAATTCTGAGTCTGCGTGCAGTATCGTAGGCAGAAGTGCCGTTGAGCGGAGTGCATATGGCCGTTATACTGCAGACAAGCTTTTCGTTCCCTCCGACAAACAGCGGCGAAACTTCATCTCCGCTTACTGCGATTTCTTCCGGAGAACCGTATTTGAGAAGATAAACAAGCATTCTGATAACGTTTCCGCCAAAGCTATGCCCTATCAGATGTATTTTTTTATTTTCGCTCCAGCAATCAAAAAGCGGTTTACGGTAGGTTCTTCCGTACTGCTTGTGATTGTGCACGGCGGAATGAGCCTTACCGTAATCAACTCTTGTACCTGCAAGCTGAGCATATAGCTCACAAGCTTGGTCCCACGCACTTGACATAGGTCCAACCGAAGCTGCATAGCACTCAATTCCATGACATCTCAAATACTCTGTCAGGCTTCCGGTTGTGGTACCCCAATAAGGAAAATGATTGTTAATCCCCTCATTTTCACCCCATCCGAACATACCGTGAACAAAAACAACAGGATAATCCGTTTTCACAAAATCAACCATAGCTTCACCCTAAAATACAGCATTATACGATTATATTTTATTGCAAAGCTGCCAAAAGGCACAACAACACACATAAAGCGAAGTGTCGATTTTTAAAAAAGAAAGGTAACACAGAAGAAAACTGTGTTGCCTTTTATGCTTAATATAAGGTTATTTCTTTTATTCGGGTGAATTTCCTTGCAAACACTTTCACCACAAAAACAAATAAAAAGTAAAGTTATACGATTCAATCGTGTTACCTTTTACCAATATTGCTGTTAACTAAAAAAATCGATGCGGAGCAAAACCCGCATCGATTTTTTCATATGACATTCCATCGTTTTTTTATGTAGTTTTTCAACAACTTAACAGGTATCCTTAAAATCATCAACAAAAGATTTGCCTGTTTATCATCAGTTAGATAAATACTATATTTCGCCTTATATTCTTCGGTTGAAAGTTCATAATAAACCGCATAAAGCAAAACTTTCCTACACAAACTTACACCGAAAACTCCGTACAACTCTTTATTCTCAAGTTCGTATTTTAAATTATAAGAATAATTCGAATAAGTTTGTTGTGTTTTAGGCGGGTCAGAAAGTGTATTACCTTCATTTTCATTTATATAGTAAATTAGAACAATCTCATTACTGTACCATGTTCTGAATTTTTTAGTTAAGCCCGACCACAGACGTGATTCCGTAACAAAGGTAACACACTCCGGCTCAGGATATCTGAGATTTTTGAGCATTTCACGCTTCATCAAGCCAACTTTATCGCCGCTGATTGTGTCGGCAATACTTTTGGCACGTGAAACCTCCATACTGTTGATATCCTCAGGATAAGGTTCCCCTATTAATTTCTTCTCAACTTGGTCAACGCATCTGCCGGTTACACACCAAAACTCAGATTTTTCATCATCCGGTATTTGACGATACATATCTACAAGCTTTGTTATTGTATCCGGCATAAACTCATCATCCGAATCAAGCTGTATTATAAAATCGCCTTCAGAATTATCCCACGCTACGTTTGTAGCTGTATGCTTGCCGCCGTTTGCCTTTTTGATGTATTTAACTTCGTAATCAACCGAAGCGATATAATCGGCAACAAGATCATCAAGATTATCCGTTGAGCCATCATCAACAATAATATGTTCGATGTTTTTATATGTTTGCTTTCTCATCGAATCGAAAACCCTGTGTATTGTATGGGTACGATTGTATACACACGTGAAAACACTTACCTTATAATCCACAAAGCATCACCCGTTCACTTAATATACCGAAAATTCTTTAATTGTGGCGAATTTCCTTGCTTTTAAGATTACGAGCTTAATGCGCCTTGTACGAACTGAAACACCCAGCTCAACAATACGCTTGCGGCCGATAACCGTGCCCGTTTCAATCTTTTTCCATTTGCCGTCTTTCTCGACATAAAGGACAAATTTCTCTATCTGCTGACCTGTGCGGATATTTTCACCAAGCACAACACGGTCAACATCATAATCATCGCCCATATCAAGAATAAGCTCTGCACCCTCGGGATTATTGCCTGAATGCCAATAGCCTTCCTTATCTGGTAAAGCCCGGGTCGGCGAATGAAGATCATCGAGCTTACAGTTGCCCTGCATTGATGAATCGAGCGCAAGATTATCTTCAAAATGAAGTGAAAGTACAGCGCCGAAAGTAATAAGCGTTTCAATATCCTTTTCGGCTATAAGTCCGT
>JAFOBC010000378.1 GCA_017382015.1 Clostridia bacterium | reverse complement strand
GGTGGTATAATAAATGCATAATTATCCCAAGGAGGAAATTTATGAAAAAAATTAACGTTGCGGTTGTGGGTCTTAAGTTTGGCGGTGCGTTTGCGCCGATATACAAGGATCACCCATTTGTGGGAGAGGTCAGCGTTTTCGATACCGACTGAGAAACGGATAAGGTCGGGAGAAACACCACACTCAACAAGCTCGCTGTCGGAGAGCTGACGGTGAGTAGAGGATGCAGGGTGAAGCACGCAGGTGCGTGCGTCTGCAACGTGAGTTACGATTGCGGCAAGCTTGAGAGAATTCATAAACTTCTCTGCCTTTTCTCTGCCGCCCTTTACGCCGAAGGATACAACACCGCAAGTGCCGTTCGGCATATACTTCTGAACAAGCGGATAGTACTTGTTTGAGGGAAGTGCAGGGTAGTTGACCCATGAAACCTGGTCGTTCTTTTCAAGGTACTCGGCAACCTTGAGAGCGTTTGAGCAGTGACGCTCCATACGCAGTGCAAGAGTTTCGAGGCCGACGTTGAGATAGAAGGAATTCTGCGGAGCGGGAGTTGAGCCGTAGTCACGCAGAAGCTGTGCAACGATTTTTGTAACATGGCCTGCCTTGCCGAAATCACGGGTATAAACTGCGCCGTGGTAGCTTTCGTCAGGCTGAGTAAGACCGGGGAATTTATCATTCTGCTCCCAGTCGAAGTTACCGCTGTCAACAACGACACCGCCGATTATGTTTGCGTGACCCTCCATATACTTTGTTGTGGAGTGAGTTACGATATCTGCACCGAATTCAAACGGACGGCAGTTAATCGGAGTCGGGAATGTGTTATCGATAATAAGCGGTACACCGTGTGCGTGGGCAACACGAGCAAACTTCTCGATATCGAGCACGTCGAGTGAGGGGTTTGCGATTGTTTCGCCGAAAACAGCCTTTGTATTGGGACGGAAGAGGGCTGAAATCTCCTCTTCGCTTGCATTCGGGTCAACAAAAGTAACATCAATGCCGATTTTACGCATTGTAACATTAAAGAGGTTAAAAGTACCGCCGTAGATTGTTGCGGCAGAAATAAAGTGGTCGCCTGCACCCATAATATTGATGAGTGAGAAGAAGTTTGCCGCCTGACCTGAAGAGGTAAGCACTGCGGCAGCACCGCCCTCAAGCATAGCAATCTTCTGTGCTACGACATCGCTTGTGGGGTTTGCAAGGCGGGTATACATATAGCCCGGCTCAAGGTCGAAGAGCTTTGCCATAGCCTCACTTGTGTCATATTTGAAAGTTGTGCTCTGGTAAATCGGCAGAACTCTCGGCTCGCCGTTCTTGGGCTCATAAGCGCCCTGAACACACTTGGTTTCTATTCTGTAATTCTCTTTCATCCGGAATTTCTCCTTAATTTGCGAATTGCGGTTTGATTATGCTTCAAAAAAATGCTTGATAAGACCGGGGCCGAAATCAACATAGTTGCCTGTTGCCTCGGCTGTCTTTTCGTTGATTGATTCAACGCCGCTGTCCTTCTCGCCCTTCTTGTGGTAAATCATAAAGGGGACGGGATCGGAAGCGTGAGTTTTTGTCTTTATCGGTGTGGGATGATCGGGAAGAATCATCACCTTGTAATCGTCATACTTTTCGAGTGCCTCAAGAAGAACGGGAAGCACCTGCTCATCGATAATTTCGATTGAGCGCACCTTGTTCTCCGGCTCTGCACGGTGGCCGCACTCATCGGGAGCTTCGATATGGATATAAACGAAGTCGCAGCCGTTTTCGAGCGCATCAACAGCGGCCTTTGCCTTGCCTGCAAAGTTAGTGTCGATATAGCCTGTTGCGCCCTCAACCTCGGGCACGAGCATACCTGCACCGATGCCGATACCCTTGAGCAGGTCAACGGCAGAAACGATACAGCCCTTCATACCGAATTTTTCTTCAAAATTCTCAAGGCTGGGCTTGTTGCCCTCGCCCCAGAGCCAGATTGAGTTTGCGGGGCGCTTGCCCTCGGCAATGCGTCTGAGGTTGACGGGATGATCCTTGAGCAGGTCATAGCTCTCGCGCATCATTTTTGTGAGCTTCTCTGCTGAGGGAGCTGTTGAGATATAGCTGCCTACAACTCTGTCGGAGATATCGTGAGGAGGAGTCATTGTGCCAAGCTCGGTTGTGCCGCCGTGGTGAATAAGGCAATGGCGGTAGCTGACGCCGGGGTAGAAATCGAACTCACCGCCGCCGAAATGCTCCTGCACGGTTTTGATGATTTCTGCCGCATCCTCGCTGGAGATATCGCCAGCGGAATAGTCGACCATTGTTTTATCGTCATAATTCTCCTCATCGGAGAGAGTAACAACGTTACAGCGGAGCGCAACGTCCGTATCGCTCATCTGAACGCCGATGCTGATTGCCTCAAGCGGAGAACGGCCTGTGTAGCAAACTGCGGGATCATAGCCGAGAACAGAGAGGTTTGCAACGTCGCTGCCGGGCTTGAGTCCCTCCGCAACCGTGCGTACAAGGCCTACCTCGCCCTTGCTTGCCATACGGTCGAAGTTGGGCTTTTTTGCACACTCCATCGGGGTTTTGCCGCCGAGTGCTTCGACGGGATAATCAGCCATTCCGTCGTATAAAACTACTGCATATTTCATAAACGTTTTACCAAGCTTTCTGAAAAGGTATACCGGCGGAGATTTTTCCGCCGGTTATATTATTATGTGTTATTTTGTGAAATAAGCTACGCCGGATTCGAAAATTTTCTGATCCTTCTCGTAGGGAACATTCTTATAGAGGTTGTCGCCCTTACGCTCGCTGTGAGCCATCTTACCGAGAACACGTCCGTCGGGGCTTGTGATACCCTCGATTGCAAGAACGGAGCCGTTGGGATTGTGGGGCATTGCCTCTGCAACGTTGCCGCTCAGGTCAACGTACTGTGTAGCAATCTGACCGTTTGCGATAAGCTGCTGGAGGTGAGCCTCGTCAGCTACGAATCTGCCCTCGCCGTGTGAAATCGGAACAGCGTGGACATCGCCTGCCTCGCAGAGTGAGAACCACGGTGACTTGACAGATGTAACTCTTGTGTAAGCCATATGTGAAACGTGGCGACCGATGTTGTTGAATGTAAGTGTGGGTGCATCGGGAGCTGTATCAACAATCTTGCCGTAGGGAACAAGACCTGTCTTGATAAGAGCCTGGAAGCCGTTACAGATACCGAGCATAAGACCGTCGCGCTGCTCAAGGAGAGCTGTTACAGCCTCCTTTACTCTCGGATTTTTGAGAGCTGTAGCGATGAACTTACCTGAGCCGTCGGGCTCATCACCGCCGGAGAAGCCGCCGGGGAGCATAATAATCTGAGAAGCGTTGATTGCCTTGACGAATGCCTCCATACTCTCTTCGATGTCGGAAGCGGTAAGATTCTTGATAACGAGAACCTGTGCCTCAGCACCTGCGTTTTCGAATGCACGTGCTGAATCAAACTCACAGTTTGTGCCGGGGAATACGGGGATAATTACTCTGGGCTTTGCAACCTTGATTGCGGGAGCCTTTGCGCTGCGCTCTGTGAAGAGCTCAACCTTGTTGCCGCCTGTGGGACATACAGCGTCTGTCGGGAATACGCCCTCGAGCTTTGCTGTCCATGCCTCTACAAGCTCTGCTGTTGAAACCGTCTCGCCTGCTACTGCAAACTCGCCGTTGCAGGTAACCTTACCGAGGAGCTTGCCGCCTACGGGTGATTCACCCTCGCACTCGATTACGAATGAACCGACGAGCGGAGCATACATCTCGCGCTTTGTAACGTCGCCCGCAAACTCGAAACCGAACATATTGCCGAATGCCATCTTACATACGCAGGCTGCTGCGCCGCCTTCCTTGACAACGCTTGCGCTGAGGATTTTGCCCTCGCTTACAGCATTGTAAACATCGGCGATAAGTGCCTTTGCCTTATCCCAATCGGGAAGAAGAGTGTTTGCATCAACGGGAAGCTCTGCAAGATAAACGTTGTTGCCTGCCGCCTTGAATGCTGCGGAAGCAACCTTGCTTGCCTTTGTTGTTGAAACAGCGAAGGAAACAAGTGTGGGCGGTACGTCAAGATCGTTGAACGAGCCGGACATACTGTCCTTACCGCCGATTGACGGTGTGCGGTATTTGAGCTGAGCGGTAAGAGCACCGAGGAGAGCAGCTGCAGGCTTGCCCCAACGCTCGGGCACTGCGTTAAGACGCTCGAAATATTCCTGGAAAGTGAGTCTTGCCTTGAAGGGGTCTGCACCTGTTACAGCGAGCTTTGCAAGTGACTCTGTTACAGCGTAAGCTGCAGCGTGGAACGGGCTCCAGCGGCTGAGTGCGGGAATAAAGCCGTAGCTCATTGCGGTTGCTGTGTCTGTCTTGCCGCCGGGTACGGGCACCTTTGCGGTCATTGCCTCTTCGGGTGTGAGCTGAGTCTTGCCTGCAAAGGGCATATTGACTGTAGCGGCACCGATTGAAGCATCGAAACGCTCGGAAAGACCAATCTGTGAGCAAACCTCAAGCCTTGCAAGGTTTGCCTTGAGAGCAGCTGTGCCCTCTTTATCGGAAAGAACACAGGGAACAAGCTCTCTGTAGTTCTTATCTGCATCGGGTGAAGTGATAACAGCGCTTGCCTTCTGTGTAACGCCGTTTGTGTTGAGAAATGCACGGCTGAGGTTGACGATGTTGTCGCCTCTCCAGTACATTGTGAGTCTTGCTTCCTCTGTAACTCTTGCAACAACTGTAGCCTCGAGGTTTTCTGTGCCTGCAAGCTCGATGAACTTATCAACATCGCCTGCATCGAGGACAACTGCCATACGCTCCTGTGATTCGGAGATTGCAAGCTCTGTGCCGTCAAGACCGTCATACTTCTTTGTTACCTTATCAAGCTCAATCTTGAGACCGTCTGCAAGCTCACCGATAGCAACGCAGACACCGCCTGCACCGAAATCGTTACAACGGCGGATAAGCTTTGCAGCCTCGGGATTGCGGAAGAGACGCTGGAGCTTACGCTCTGTGGGGGGGTTACCCTTCTGTACCTCTGCGCCGCAGGTTTCGATCGACTGAGTGTTGTGTGCCTTGGAGGAGCCCGTTGCACCGCCGCAGCCGTCACGGCCTGTACGGCCGCCGAGGAGAACAATACAGTCACCGGGTACGGGAGTTTCGCGGCGTACGTTCTCCTTGGGAGATGCGCCTACAACTGCACCGATTTCCATTCTCTTTGCCTTGTAGCCCTCGTCATAGAGCTCTACAACCTGACCTGTGGCAAGGCCGATCTGGTTGCCGTATGATGAATAACCGGCTGCTGCACCGATTGTGATTTTACGCTGGGGAAGCTTACCCTCGAGTGTATCCTCGAAAGCGGCTGTGGGGTCACCTGAGCCGGTAACACGCATTGCCTGGTAGACGTATGCTCTGCCTGAAAGCGGATCGCGGATTGCACCGCCAAGGCAGGTTGCAGCACCGCCGAAAGGCTCAATCTCTGTGGGGTGGTTATGTGTTTCGTTCTTGAACTGAACAAGCCACTGCTCGTCCTTACCGTCAACGTCAACGGTAACCTCGATTGAGCAGGCATTGATTTCTTCGCTCTCGTCAAGGTCATTGACCTCGCCTGCTTTCTTGAGAGCCTTTGTGCCGATTGTGCCCATATCCATCAGCGTGATGTTCTTGGGTGTGCGGCCTGCGTAAACGTCATCACGCACCTTGAGGTACTCGTTCCATGCAGCTTCGATGACCTTTGCCATAGCGCCGTCCTCAAACTTGACGCTCTCAAGCTGTGTGAGGAATGTTGTGTGGCGGCAGTGGTCTGACCAATATGTATCGATAACCTTCAGCTCTGTGATGCTGGGGTCACGGTTTTCATCGTTTTTGAAGTAGTCGCGGCAGAAGCAAAGGTCAGCAACAGTCATTGCAAAACCGGTTGCTTTATGGTAAGCGGCAACCTCCTCGTCGCTCCAGTTGATAAAGCCGTTGACGCGCTGAATATCAGCAGGCACATCGGCGACAATGTTGAGATCCTCGGGCTTGTCCATAGAAGCCTCGCGGGACTCAACGGGGTTGATGAGGTAGGACTTGACTGTTTCGTACTCTGCATCGCTCATATTGCCCTCAAAGATGTACACCTTTGCGCTGGCAACTGCAGGCTGATCCTCACAGGTGAGGAGAGCAATACACTGTGCGGCAGAGTCTGCACGCTGATCGTACTGACCGGGAAGATACTCGCTTGCGAGCACACGGCAACCCTCGGGCACTGTAAGCTCTGAGCAGATAGTATCTGCATTAGGCTCAGAGAGCACAGCCGTGCAGGCAGTATCGAACTGCTCGGGTGTGAGGCCCTGAACGTCGTAGCGGTTGATCAGGCGAACCTTCTCGAGTGAAGCGATGCCGAGAGTTGAGCGGATATCGGAGAGGACACCCTTTGCCTCAACGTCAAAACCGTCACGCTTTTCAACGAAAATTCTCATAACTTCTTTCACGTTTTATCACCATACCATTCCATAATAATATTATAAATAATATTTCAAGGTATTATAACACATAATTTTGGAATAATAAATAGCGATTTGACAATACAGCGTAATTTTTCGTAAAAATGCAACGCAAAATTTTGTGTAATACTACAAAATTGTCGACAAATTATTGTAAAAGACTATACAAAATCTTCCACGCGTGCTATAATTGTGCAGTTAATACTGTAAGTGTATATTTCTGCGCTCTTATGAGCATTCCAATAAACAACCTCTACGAAGGGAGCGACATTCAAAAGATGGAGAAAATCGTCATCAACGGCGGCACACCTCTCAAGGGTAGTGTTGAAATAAGCGGCGCCAAAAATGCAGTTGTCGCCATTCTCCCCGCCACTCTCCTCGCTCAAGATGTCTGCAGAATCGAAAACATTCCCGACATCAGCGACGTAACAATAATGCTTAAAATCCTCTCTCAGCTCGGTGCTCAGGTTAAGATGATTAACCGTTCCACATATGAGATCGACACAAGAGGGGTAAATTCATATATCGTACCCAACGAGCACACAAAGCACCTGCGTGCATCCTACTATATGCTCGGCGCACTTCTCGGCAGATTCAACAAAGCAAAGGTATCAATGCCCGGCGGCTGCTGGTTTGGTGTGCGCCCGATTGACCTTCACCTTCGCGGCTTCGAACTGCTGGGCGCAAGCGTATCCATCGACAATGCTATGGTCAACGCAGAGGCAGAGGAGCTTGTAGGCTCAGTTGTATATATGGACACCGTATCCGTAGGCGCAACGGTCAACGTTATGCTCGCCGCCGTAAAGGCAAAGGGTCAGACAATCATCGAAAACGCTGCACGCGAGCCGCACATTGTCGACCTTGCAAACTTCCTCAACTCAATGGGTGCCGACATCAGAGGTGCCGGTACGGACACAATCAAAATCTACGGTGTGGACGAGCTTCACGGCTGTACCTACTCCATAATCCCCGACCAGATTGAGGCAGGCACATATATGGTTGCCGCCGCCGCTACAAAGGGCGACGTTGTAATTAAAAACGTTATACCCAAGCACCTTGAATCAATCACAAAGAAGCTGCTTGACTGCGGTGTTGAGGTTGAAGAATACGACGAGGCTGTGCGCGTAAGCTGCTCGGGCAGACCGCTCAGATGCAACGTCAAAACCATGCCCCACCCCGGCTTCCCGACAGATATGCAGCCCCAGATGACGGTGCTGCTCTCCATTGCAGACGGCACAAGTATCGTATCCGAAAGCGTGTGGGACAACCGCTTCCGCTACGTTGACCAGCTGCTCAGAATGGGCGCAAACATCAGCGTTGAGGGCAAGGTTGCCATCGTACAGGGTGTCGAAAAGCTCTACGGCGCTCCCGTAGGCGCAGACGACCTGCGTGCAGGTGCGGCAATGCTCATTGCGGCGTTTGCGGCAGAGGGTCAGTCACTCATCGAAAACCTCTCTCACATCGACAGAGGCTACGAAAGATTTGTTGAAAAATTCCGCAACCTCGGCGCAGATATCCAGCGTGTCGAATTCCCCGACCCCGAAGAGGAATCTGCAGAGAGCGTAGGTTAAACCATGGCAAGATTCTGCTCACTTTTCTCCTCCAGCAGCGGCAACTGCAGCTATGTAGGTCAGCCCGACGGAGGCATACTTATAGACGTCGGCGTTACGGCAAAACGTACCGCCGAAACCTTAGATTGCATCGGCGTTGACATCCGCAGCGTCGGCGCAATTTTTGTTACCCACGAGCATACCGACCACATAAGCGGAATCCGTGTGCTCGCCTCAAAACACAAAATTCCCGTTTACGCCAGCGCAGGCACGCTTGAGGCTCTTGCCGAAAACGGCACGCTCAGCGGCAAATTCCCCGCAGAGGTTATACCGACGGAGGGAATTGAGGTAAACGGTATGTTTATCCGCCCGTTTCACACACCGCACGACAGCCGCGAAAGCCTCGGCTACACGGTAGAAACGGCAGACGGCAACCGCATTGCCGTGGCAACCGATATCGGCAAAATAACCGACGAGGTGCTCAGCAACATAACCTGCTGTCAGCTCGTTATGCTCGAATCCAACCACGACGTGCGTATGCTGCAGAACAACCCCACCTATCCTTATATGCTCAAGCGCCGCATACTCTCCGACGTAGGCCACCTCAGCAACGACGTGTGCGCCGCAACAGCGGCTGACCTTATCGAGAGCGGCACGACAAGGCTGATTCTCGGCCACCTGAGCAAAGAAAACAACCTGCCCGAGCTTGCCTACCAGAGCACCTACAGCGCGCTCAGCACAAGAGGTATGGAGGAAGGCAGCGACTATATCCTGCGTGTTGCCGGCACAGGCACACCGAAGATGATGGTATTTTAATATGAACGTAACCGTTATATGCTTAGGCAAACTCAAGGAAGATTACCTGCGCGCCGCCTGCGCGGAATACACCAAAAGGCTTGGGGCATTCTGCAAGCTCGACGTTGTGGAGCTGAACCCGACCCGTTTGCCCGACGATCCCTCACAGTCGCAGATTGATGCGGCACTTGAGGACGAGGCAAAGCGCATCACGGCAAAAATCCCCAAAGGCGCTGTCTGCTTTGCAATGTGCATTGAGGGCAAGCAGTATTCATCCGAAAAATTCAGCAAGCTTTTAAGCACAGCCGCTGTTGAGGGCGGTTCAAACGCAGTGTTCATAATCGGCAGCAGCTTCGGGCTGAGCGAAAACATCAAAAAGATGTGCAAGGTGAGGCTCTCAATGTCTGAGATGACCTTCCCCCACCAGCTTGCAAGAGTTATGCTGCTTGAGCAGATTTACCGTGCGTTTCAGATTGAAAGCGGCGGAAAATATCACAAGTAAAACCAGAGCTGTATCGCAGGATACGGCTCTTTTTGTTTGTCAAAAGCTCCTTTTGAAAGGTGATTCCCCACAGTGTGGGGAAATGTCACGAAGTGACAAAGGGGACGGCTCAGTCAGAGCTGTCACCGCAGGTGACTGAGGATTGGAAAGATTTGAGCAAACGATTCGGGCGGCAGGTTGCCGCCCCTACGGGGAAGATAAAGTTTGCGTAAGCCGTAGGGGCGACTATCAGTCGCCCGTTTTTGTTACAATCCTCCGTCATTGCTACGCAATGCCACCTCCTTTCCAAAGGAGGTTATGGCTAAAACAACAAAAGATAAAACATAAAAACGGATGTAAACCCTGCTTTACATCTGCTTTTTTTCACAATTGCAAACCGAAGTTGCTTGTAAAAAGCTCACGCAGGCACTAAAATCAACACAAACGAAGGAGAAAGCAAACAAAACAACACATCTGTAAACAAAGGAAGGAGATTTAACAATGAACACAAACAACACTAACCCCCAACCGATTTACGCGCAACCGATCACCGACAAAAGCCAAAAGAGCAAGGGTTACGCGGTGATTGCGACCGCACTGCTGGCATTCCCTGCGCTGGTGCTTCCCGTTGTGGATTACCTCGGCGCACCCGAATGGATGCTCAACCTCTTTTCGTTTTTTGAGTACACTCCAACGTTTGCACAGCCGGGCATAATTTCCTGGTCGCTGTACATAATCGGCATACTGATGTGCCTGTGGATGGTTGCCGTTCTGCCTGCACTGAAGCCCAAAAACCCCGCTGTAGCCGCGAGCATTTGCTGCCTTGTGGTATCACTTTATATGGTGCTGCTTTCGTTTATCAATAACGGTGCGCTGTGGTACAAGGCTTACGTGCTGCCTGTTTGCCTTATGGTAACGGTAACAACCTCTATATTAACTCTGCTTCTCTCCTACGGAATCATACACAAAAGGCACACCTTCTCAGCTGTTGCGGTTCAGCTCGCTCTTATTTCAATTGGCTCTGAGATAGTATCCGACATAAACATTTCGGGTGCAGTCAACCTGCGCAGGTCGCTGATTACGGCAGTTGTGCTTGCAGGTGTTGTAATTATCTACGAGGCAATCCGATATGCTTCACGCATCAATAAACAGCAGTAATAAGTTAATTCGGGAGCTTGCTCGGCGGCAGGCTCTCTTTTTTTGCCGCAAAACCGCCGCAATTTTCTTTATGTTGTTTACTTATTTAAATTAATATGGTAAAATATGATGAAATTTTATATTTTCAAGAAAGGAAACCACAGTTATGATTCTTGATAAGAACGTAAACATCCCCGACC
>JAFOBC010000377.1 GCA_017382015.1 Clostridia bacterium | reverse complement strand
GCGTTGAGGTGCTCGAGCTTCATTCCTGCCACAATCTTTCGGCGGATGATTTTAACGCAGGCGAAACCTATTTGTCGCTTATGGAAAGAAACCTTAACAACCTTAAAATTGCATTTGGTATTTAATAATGGAAAAAATAATTGAAGTAAAAAATTTAACAATGAGCTATGAGCGTGAAGAGGTGCTTCACGGTGTCAGCTTTTCGCTCGATGAGGGTGAGTGGCTGAGCATCGTCGGCGAAAACGGCTCGGGCAAAACAACTATGCTCAAGGGTATTGCAGGTCTGCTTCCGCTCAAGGGCGGCAGTATCGATTTCGGCGGCGGTCTTACCCGCAAGGGAATCGGCTACCTGCCTCAGCAAACGGCTGTACAGCGTGATTTTCCCGCTTGTGTTCACGAGGTTGTGCTCTCGGGCTGTACGGGTGGTGCGCGCCTGCTGGGTATGCGCTCGCGCTCTGACAGACAGCGTGCGCACGATGCGATTCATAAGCTCGGCATCGAGCATATTCACCACAGACCCTATTGCGATTTGTCGGGCGGTCAGCAGCAGCGCGTGTTGTTGGCGCGTGCGCTTTGTGCTACGGAAAAACTGCTTCTTCTCGATGAGCCCGTAACGGGTCTTGACCCGATTGTTTCCGCAGAGCTTTATGAATCTATAGCAAAGCTCAACAAAACGGGCAATATTGCGGTTATTATGGTATCGCACGATATTGCAGGTGCGGTTAAATATTCCGATAAAATTCTGCACATCGGTTCGGGCGTTGAGTTCTTCGGCACAACAGAAGAGTACCTTGCCTCAGACCTCGGCAAACGTTTTGCAGGCAAATAAAATCTGAATATTTTTACATACCAATGGCCGATTTATCCCCAATCAACCGTTGGTATGTTTATTTTGCTCCCTTCGCCGCCTATAATTGAATCGAAAGGAGGCTGATTATGGATCAGGTGAAAATCGGTAAATTTATTGCCGAGCGCAGAAAATGCAAAATCTGACACAAGCTCAGCTGGCAGAAAAGCTGAACATCACAGACAGAGCCGTATCCAAGTGGGAAACGGGCAAATCCATGCCCGATTCTTCAATTATGCTGGAGCTTTGCGAAATTCTGAAAATCAGCGTTAACGATTTATTGTGCGGGGAGGTAATTACTGTGGATAATTACAACAAAGAGTCAGAAAAAATTATGCTTGAAATGATAAAGCAAAAGCAGTTGAGCGATAAGAGGCTTCTTGCTATGGAGTGGGTAATCGGTGCACTCTCACTCATAGTTTTGTTTGTGCCGATTATTGTTGCTGCATATCTTACAATGGAGGAATGGCAAAGATTCGTGCTTATGTTCTCGGGTTTCATACCTGCCATTGTCGGCTTTGCCTTTACTTTAAAAATTGAGCAGGTGGCAGGGTATTACGAATGTAAGCACTGCTCGCATAAATACGTGCCGACGTATAAGGCGGTTAACCTGGCGCCGCATATGTGCAGAACAAGATATATGCGTTGCCCGAATTGCGGCAAAAAATCCTGGCAGAAAAAGGTGCTGAAAAAAGACTGAATTTATAAAAGAAAAGCCAACACAGTAAGCTGTGTTGGCTTTTACATTTTTATTTCTTATTTCTTTTCAAAAGAGTTACAGTCAACACATTCGGGCATTGTGGGGTTAGCCTCGTGTGTGCCGATTGAAATAGTGTCGAGTGTGCAGTAGTTGGAGCTTGTGCAGTGATACTTGCACTGTGAAACGCTGCAACGGATGCACTTGTTTTCGTTATTACATGTCATTTTTATCACCTCCGCAACGTTAGTTTTGCCGCAGGGAGGTGATATATTCAGTTTTTCTGCGAATTGATTGAATTTGACAGCGCTTCAAACGAAACCTTATCCTTGAAAAATCCCAGCGTGCCTGCAAGCCTTTGTATCGGTGTCGGGTTCCAATGTGATGCCGGCGCGGATTTTATTCCGATTTTTTGGAGCAGGGGAGTGATACCCTTATAACGTCGTTCGAAATTGCGGCAGTTGAGCTTATCTTTTTCGCTCCAGCCGATTTCCGCAACTGCGGCAAAACGCGGGAAGAACATATAGCAAAGCTTGTCAAAATCGCAGATATATTCCGTCCATATCGGTGTTTCAACGCCGATTACGCGGCTTTGTGCCTCGGGCTTGATGCCCTTGAGAATCGGGTCGTAGTTATAGGTCTTTTTAAGCGGTGTCATATGGTAGGGATAATCGCAGTAGTAGTGGTAAAAATCACTTATGATAACGTCGCCGCCGCGGTTTGCGTGGGCAATGCTGTGTTTTTTTCTGTCCATCCACATCTGTGCCGTTGTGCCTTCGGGCAGCTCGCCGCCTGCAAGGCTCTCGTTCCAGACGGTTACCTTTTTGCCGTGTTTTTTCAGATGCTCAATCACCTTTTTGGTGAAATCCGATTGGAGGGCGGCAAAGTTATCCGTGCGGAGTGAGCGGAGCTTTTCTTTGCATTTCGGGCATTCTTTCCAGCGGTTGAGCTTAACCTCGTCGCCGCCTATGTGGAATCTTTCGCAGGGGAAAAGCGGAACGATTTCATCAAGCAGTTCGTATACAAATTCAAGCGTTCTGCTGTCTCCCATACAGAGCACGTCGTCAAAAATTCCCTGCGTTGTCTGCACGGGAATCTGCTCCTTGCGGCAGGAGAGATAAGGGTAGGCGCTGATGATTGCCGTTGTGTGACCCGGCAGGTCAATTTCGGGCACAACTTCGATGTGACGTTCGGCACAGTACCGTACTATTTCGCTTATTTCACCGTGTGTGTAGTATCCGCCGTATTTTACGCCTGTATGCATCGAGCCGAAATCGTCGCTTTCACGCCAAGAGCCTTTTATGTTGAGCAGGGGGAACTTTTTGCTCTCAATTCTGTAACCCTGGTCGTCGCTCAGGTGCCAGTGCATAGTGTTGAATTTGAGCAGAGCCGCAGCATCAATCAGCTTTTTTATCTCGTCGGGCGTCTGCATATGCCTTGCACTGTCGAGCATAAAGCCGCGGTAGGCAAAGCGTGGCTTATCCTCAATCACCATACACGGAATCGAGGAGTAGCATCTGAGCTGTTCAAGCGTTTTTTCAGCGTAGAAAAGACCTGCGTCGGTCTGAGCGCTCAGGGTGATGCCGTTGAGAGAAGCGCGGATTATGTAGCCCTCGTTGCCGAGCGAAGCGTTGGTGATTTTTTCTTTTTTTACCTGTGCATCGTGCTGTACGTTGCCGCCGTAATATGTGATGCGGCTCGGAATGGGTACGATATGCATATTTATCACTCCTTATGTATGGGGATTTGTAATCCCCGTTTCAGGCCGGGTCAGTCGGCTGAGCTGCTGTTGTCGGTTGTTACAACCGTTGCACCCTCCGCCTGAGTGCGGAAGAGCAGCGAGATGCACCAGATGCCTGCAAGAGCAACAAGCGTATAGATGATGCGGCTGGCAATCGTTGCCTGGCCGCCGAAAATCCATGCCACGATGTCAAACTTGAAAAGTCCGATACTGCCCCAGTTAAGAGCGCCGATAATTACAAGCGCAAGTGATGCTTTATCCAACATTTTACTCACCCCATTTCACCGTTTGAGCGGTTGATGTTAGCATAACCGCAGGTGAGTAAAATATTCAGAAAGTTTCTATGCGTTTGTCATTATTGCAACAGCTTTTCTCAGCAATTTAACGGGTTCTTCTCCGGGCAGAACCTTGATTGCAATATGTGGCGGTGTGGTTTTGGCAACAATTGAAACACGCTTGCCCATTTTTGCAATAAGAGTGGCAGCCTTGCTTATGTCGAACTGTTCGGCGTGCAGGGTGAGAGTGTCCTTATTCTGTTTGATTTCGTTGAATCCGAGCTGTGTGGCGCAAACGCGTACAAGCGAAACGTCGATAAGGCTTGTAACCTCTGCAGGCGGATTGCCGAAACGGTCGATAAGCTCGTCGAGCACGTCTTCGGCATCGTCTTTGTTTCTGATGTCTGCAATCCTGCGGTACATTGCCAGCTTCTGCGGTACGCTGGAAATATAATTTTCCGGTATATGTGCGTCAACGCGCAGGCTGATGAGGCACTGGTTTTCCGGGGTGTTCTGCTCTGCCGGTGTTTCGCCCTTCTCCTCGCAGATTGCCTCGTTAAGCAGCTGCACGTACATTTCATAGCCGACAGCCTCCATATAGCCGTGCTGTTCAGCGCCGAGCACGTTGCCGGCACCTCTGAGCTCGAGGTCACGCATCGCAATCTTGAATCCGCTGCCGAATTCTGTGAATTCGCGGATTGCTTCGAGTCTGTGCGTTGCAATGTCGGAAAGGTCTTTTCCGAGCTTGAAGGTGAAGTAGGCGCTTGCTCTGCGTGAGCTTCTGCCTACTCGGCCTCTGAGCTGGTGCAGCTGTGCAAGTCCCATACGGTCGGCGTCCTCGATTATCAGCGTGTTTGCGTTGGGCACGTCGACACCGGTTTCGATTATAGTTGTGCATACGAGCACGTCTGCTTCACCCTCAATCATCTGTTGCCAGACGTGGCTGAGCTCGTCCTCGTTCATCTTGCCGTGGCCGACAACTATCTTGGCATCGGGTAAAGCCTCCTGAAGCCTTGCCGCACAGCTTGAAATGTCGCTGACTTTGTTGTGCAGGTAGTAAACCTGGCCGCCTCTGCGGATTTCGCGCTCGATTGCCTGGGTTATGATGTCCGCATCGTATTCAATAACGTAGGTCTGTACGGGATGCCTGTCGATGGGTGCTTCTTCAAGCGTGGACATATCTCTGATGCCTGACATTGCCATGTTGAGTGTTCGCGGAATCGGTGTTGCCGAGAGAGTGAGTACGTCAACGTTGGGATAAAGCTCCTTCAGTTTTTCTTTCTGCTCAACGCCGAATCGCTGTTCCTCGTCAATTATTACAAGGCCGAGATCGTGGAATTTTATATCCTTTGAAATAAGCCTGTGTGTGCCGACGATTATTTCGAGCGAGCCTCTGCGTAAAGACTTGAGTATTTTATCCTGCTCTTTGGGTGTGCGGAATCGTGAAATCATATCGCAGTCAATCGGGAAAGAGTCGAAACGCTTTTTGATTGTCTGGTAGTGCTGCATTGCAAGCAGGGTGGTGGGCACGAGAATTGCGCACTGTTTGCCGTCGGCAACGCATTTGAATGCTGCGCGCAGTGCAACCTCTGTTTTTCCGAAGCCTACGTCACCGCACAGCAGTCTGTCCATAGGGTGCGGCTTTTCCATATCGTTCTTTATCTCATCAATACAGCGGAGCTGATCATCAGTTTCGTCAAATTCAAACCTGCGCTCAAAGTCGTTCTGCATATCAATATCGGGTGAGAATGCGTGACCTTTGATGTGCAGGCGCTTTGAGTAGAGCTGAATGAGGTCTGCCGCCATTTTTTTGACGTTTGAGCGGACCCTGGAACGTGTTTTGTTCCATTCGTCGCCGCCGAGCTTGTTGAGCTTTACGTTTTTTGTTTCACTGCCGGGGCCGATATATTTTGTGATAAGGTCAAGCTGGGTTACGGGCACATAGAGTGCGTCGTCTTTGGCGTATTTGATTTTGATGTAGTCTTTTGACGTGCCGTCATCTTTGATGTTGTGTATGCCGTCAAAAATACCGATGCCGTATGATGCGTGAACTACGAAGTCGCCTCTGTGCAGGTCGTCGAGGCTTGTGAATGCATTGGCTTTGGATTTCTGTGTCTTCCTCTTTTTGAATGAACTGATATTTGCCTGACGTGTGCCATATGTGATGACAAGCGCTTTTGCCTGATTATACTCAAAGCCGAATGAAAGGCTGCCGCTGACTACGCTGACGGTGGCGGCGGGGTATTCTTTCGGCTCTACGGGGAAATACATTGCGTTTATTTCTTCGTCTTTAAGCTCCTGTGTGAGCGATTGTGCCGCCTTTTCCGTGCCTGCAAAAACAACTGTGCGGAAGCCTTTTGAAAGTGCAGGTCGCAGATCCTCAATAAGGTCAATCAGCTGACCCGTCCAGGGCGGAAGCTGACGCGCGGAAACAGTCAGCAGGTCTTTTACCGGCGTGTCAAAACTGCCTCGGGGCAGATTGTCAAAATAAATTGCGTGCTTCTTTTCGTATATTGATGTCAGTTCGTCAAAGCTGATGGTGAATTTGTCCATGCCCTTTGAAAGTACGCCCTCTTCAAACATTGCCTTGATGTCTTCGTTCATCAGCTTTTCGCAGGACTGAGCATTGTTTTTGATTGATGAGGTTTCACAAACGAAGAGCATATATCCCTCAGCGTGCTCAAATATGGTTGAGCCACCGTTGCCGATGATAGGTATATATCTGTCGAGCGATTCGATTCTCACGCCGCTGCGGAGCTTGCGGATATCTTCGTCGAGTGATGCTTTGGCTTTTACGCTGCCTTTTCCCTTCAGGGTTGATTTGTGTGCCTCTATGGCGCTGATGAGTGACTCGTTGCTTTCGTAGAGAATTCCCGTTGCGGGTGTAATCAGCACCTGACCGATTTGCTCCGTGCGGCGCTGTGTGTCTGTTTCAAAGTAGGCGATGCTGTCAACCTCCTCGTCCCAGAGCTCTATTCTTACTGGGTATTCGAGTGAGGGCGGAAAAATATCAATAAGTCCGCCTCTTATCGCAAACTGGCCCTTGCCCTCAACAAGTGCGCTTCTTGTATAGCCTGCGGCAATGAGGTCGTCCGCAATCATATCCAGCGGAATTTCGCTGCCGACCTCAATGGTCATTGTGTTGCGGCGTAGAATGTGCGGCTCAATTGTCAGCTGTAATGCGGCTTCAACGCTCATTACAACAGCGTCAACCGCTTCGCGCGCCATTGACGAAAGCACGCCGAGCCTTTCCTGCTCGTATTCGTGTGAGTGTGCCTGAGTGGGGCGGAAGCTGAAATCGCCTGCGGGGTATAATGCGGCGTTTGTGCCCAGCGCGATGAGGTCGTTTTTCATCTTTGTTGCCGTGCTTTCATCGTGCGTTATGATGAGCGCGCGGCGCTTTTTTTCTGCACAAAGCGAGTGGATAAAATGCGCTTTGTGGATATGCGAAAGCCCGAGGATACCCATCGGCAGTTGATTTCTGTCAACCGCGCGTGAAAGCTCCTCGTACTCGAATAATCCTTTCGTAAACTGTGTAATACCTGACATTTTTCCTCCTTGTCGGTTAAACTAAACGGCGAAAGGCAGGGAATAGCTTCAGCTACCCCCTGCGTGTGTTTTTTGTTTTACGATTCAATGGCTGAATTTGCTCATTGCTTCATCGATTTTGCCCTGAGTCAGGTAATCGAGAGCGTCGCTAGCTTTTTCCCTAGCTTGCTTCAGAAGCGGAATTTCGTCCTTGGCAAAGCTTGAAAGCACGTAATCCGCCAGGTCAAAATCAGCGTGAGGCTTGTTGCCTACACCGAGCTTGATTCTGGGGAAATTGTCGCTTCCCAGATGCTGGATAATGCTTTTGATTCCGTTGTGTCCGCCTGCGCTGCCTTTGCGCCTGATTCGCAGAGAGCCGCAGGGAAGTGATATATCGTCGAAAATCACAATCACGTTTTCGGGCGGAATCTTATAGAATTTGCAGGCTTCACCGACTGCTTCACCGCTCAGGTTCATAAAAGTCTGCGGTTTCATCAGCAGACAGCGGTGACCTTTTATGTCAGCTTCGCCTACGGTGGATTTGAACTTGATTTTGTTTATCTTCACGTTCAGCTTATCAGACAGCATATCCATACACAGCCAGCCTGCGTTGTGGCGTGTGGTCTCATACTGTCTGCCGGGGTTGCCGAGCCCTACAATAAGGTATTCGGGGCCTCCGGAGTGAGCTTTGCTTTTGAATATCATAGTTTTATTTTTCCTCGTTTACCTTTTTCTCAAGGTTTGCAAGCCATTTCTTTGCAGCCTTGAGTGAGTAGAAGGTGTGCATTTCTTTTTTGGGGAATCTCGTCATATAGCTGAGCACCCTGTTGCGCTCTGCCTTGGGATAATTCCACGTTCTGATAAGCTCGTCGCGGCGGATGATTTCGGGGCAGTCCTCAGGCAGGTCGGGGCGCGGCTTTGTGTGGTATTTGAGGCGTCGCTTGAAGAGGTTCATAAAGCAGGTCGGGCGTGAAATGTCCATAAATATCACGCAATCCGCTTCAAGAAAACGCACCTTTAAGGTGGAGCCGTAGTTGCCGTCGAGAATCCATTCGTCACCCGTTGACATTGCTTTTACTTTTTCGAGCCATTGCTCGCGCGGTGTGCCGACCCATCCGGGCTGCCAGAATTCGGCATCAAGATGTGTGAGCGGCAGATTGAGTATTTCGGCAAGCCTTGTTGCAAAAGTGGTTTTGCCGCTTCCGCAGTTGCCGATTACGATAATTTTTTTGCAGTCTCTTACGCCCATATGTTTAACCTCTGTTCCCTTTTTGTGTTGTGAGCAGGGGATGCTTTATTATACGTTGAATCTGAACAGAACGATATCGCCGTCCTGCATAACGTACTCTTTGCCTTCGCTTCTTACGAGGCCCTTTTCTTTGGCGGCTACCATTGTGCCGCAAGCCATAAGGTCGTCAAATGCAACAACCTCTGCGCGGATGAAGCCTCTTTCAAAGTCGCTGTGGATTTTGCCTGCCGCCTGCGGTGCTTTAGTGCCGCGCTTGATTGTCCATGCTCTTACCTCGGGCTTGCCTGCGGTGAGGTAGGAGATGAGACCGAGCAGGTTATAGCTGCGCTGGATGAGCAGGTCAAGTCCGCCCTGCTCAATGCCAAGGTCAGAGAGGAACATCTCTTTTTCTTCCTTGTCGAGTGAAGCGATTTCTGCCTCAAGCTCTGCGTAGATGGGGAGTACTTCCGCGCCTTCCTCTTTTGCAATTTCGCATACCTTGACGTAGCCTTCGTTCTTGTCGAGTCCGTCAACAAAGTCCTCTTCGCTCATATTACAGGCGTAGATTACGGGCTTTGCTGTGAGGAGTGTTGACTGAGCGAGAATCTCTTTTTCGCTGTCGTCGCACTCGATGTTGCGTGCGGGTGTGCCTTCTTCAAGCTCTGCCTTAACGCGCTTGAGGAATTCAAGCTCGCCTGCGAGTGACTTGTCGCCCTTCATAGCTTTTGCTGTGCGGTCGATACGGCGCTCAATCATCTCGATATCGGAGAAGATAAGCTCAAGGTTGATTGTTTCTATATCGCGAAGCGGATTGATGCTGCCGTCAACGTGAATAATATCGTCGTTTACAAAGCAGCGTACAACGTGAACGATTGCGTCAACCTCGCGGATGTTTGCAAGGAACTTGTTGCCAAGACCTTCGCCTTTGGATGCACCCTTTACAAGACCTGCGATATCGACAAATTCGATAACTGCGGGTGTGTATTTATCGGGGTTGTACATCTCAGCAAGCTTGTCGAGTCTGCTGTCGGGTACGTTTACAACGCCGACGTTGGGCTCGATTGTGCAGAAAGCATAGTTTGCCGACTGTGCGCCTGCGTTTGTGATTGCGTTGAAAAGTGTGCTCTTGCCTACGTTGGGTAAGCCTACAATTCCGAGTTTCATTTTTGTTCCACCAGTCTGCCGTCAGAGGCAGTCCTTTCTCTTTCCAAAATTATAATAGCAACAACTATAAACGAAATAAACACTATGAAAAACGTTCTGTAACCGGATGCCCAGACGGTGGGTGAAAATCCCATTATCATGCGCGAAGCAAAGCCTGCCGCAAGAACCGTATAAGCTTTGATTACAAGCTGTTTTTCTTTCAGAATAATTGCAACCGTGTACATAATGCACACGATGACAAGAATGAAGAATATATCCGCAACGGGAGAAAAATGATATACCGCCTTTGTCATACGGTAATGCTTTAAGTGTTCAAAGGGTTTGATAAGATTCAGCAAGGTGAGTACAGCCGCAGATATTGCGGGAAACAGAGCTGCCGCCCTGTCTGCCGGCCTTTTTGACCTTCTGAAAAGAATGACCGCAAGGAAAACCGTGAACGCAATAAAGGCCGCAAAGGCAAACCTTACATCCATTGTAAAGCAGTACATCGTAGAAGAAAAGCCAAGCTCAAGCTTTTCGAAAAAGCTCAGCGAAGAAAAATCGGGGAAGTACCTCGCCGTTTCTCTGAGCATTCGCGAATTGTCCTGCGAGGTGTTGCCGACATATGCGTAAATCAGACCGAAAGCACTTATCATAAGCAAGACGGGAGGATATATATTAAAGCGCTTTTTCACGAAAAACATATATGCACAGCCGATTGCAAGAGATGCCGTGAGCACAGCGGACATCTGCTCCATATTTATCGCGTAAATAATCAGCGGTATACCGACGATATGCCATAGAGATTTCTTGCCCGATGCGATGTTCTGAAATATCAGCAGTACCGTCAGCCCGAAAGCAACGGGCCACAAATAATTCACCGTTGTTGCAATAAATCCTGCATCAACCGTAACCATCGCAGGGAAAATCGAAAGTGCACATATTACATACTGCGTTTTTCTGTCGGTTACGTTCAGAAGCCTTGTGAGTGCAAAGGGCAGCAGGGTAAGTACAAACGGATTTATCAGCCGCCACAGCAGGTGATATTTTGAAAAAACATAGGTCATAGTGTCTGTCAGTATTCTGCTGCTGCCGTAAAGAAAATCGGCAAGTGCCATTGAGGATTCGGTGTTGAAAATTTTGTCATCTCCCCAATTGAGCGGCAAAACAAAGTGTACTGTAAGAGCAAGGGTGAAAAACACGGTAAAGGGACTTAAGCTTTTCAGCCGAAGCTTCATCTGCAGCACCCCTTTCACACAGTAACCCATTTTAACTATATAATTATATATGCTTTTATGAAAAAGTTCAAGAGGATTTTAATATTTTGCGCAGGGGCACAACATTGACAATGGGTGTCTTTTTGTTATATTATATCAGTGTATATCTGTTAGGTGGCGATTTTATGAAAATGAGACCTGAACATAAGAAAAAAGCGATAAAACTGCTCAGCTCAGTTGTGCCTTTTTCGTCGCTTTCTCCGCAGAAGCTGGAGGAGCTTGTGGTAAGCGACGGGGTTGAGCTTAAAGAGTTTTCCGTCGGTCAGCAAGTGTTTCCCTGCCGCAGTGTGAGCGATTCGCTCGCTGTGCTCCTGAGCGGAGAATGCCGCACGCTGGCGGACAAAACCATCGTTTCCGTCGAGCATGAGGGTGCGCTTTTCGGCGCGGCACAGCTATATGCCAAGGGCGGTGCACAGCGCAGGAGCGAGGCGGCAACCGTTTGCCGTGTGCTTTTTGTCAGCCATTATGCGGTTGATATGCTCATTGAGCAAAGCTCTGATTTTGCGCGCAGCTATATCGCTCTGCTCAGTTCACAGGTTCTCAGCAGCGAAGAAAAATCGCAGGCGGCTTCTCCCGACAAGGCGAAAAAAGTGCTTGCCGGCTATCTGCTTTCACGCCCCCGCAACTCAAAAGGTGAGGTAGCCCTGCCGCAGGATATGTTCAAGCTTGCAAAGCAGCTTGAGCTTGATAAAAACACTCTTTTCAAAGCGATTGAGGCTTTCAACGCAGAGGGTCTGATTGCGTTTAACGGCAATGCAGTTTGCATTGCAGATGAGGAAAAGCTGAGAAGCTTTATATAAATTTCATATTGCTGACATTAAAACGCTTTATTTTTATTAAATAATAGGGTATAATGATATTTCAGACGCACAAGTTTAACATAAGGAAGGTAAACCAATGTCCATTTTCACGAAAATATTCGGTGACTACTCAAAGAGAGAGCTTAAGAGAATAACACCTCTCAAGAATAAGGTGCTTGAGCTTGAGGATGAGTATACATGCCTGAGCGATAAGGAGCTTCAGGCAAAGACCCCCGAGTTCAAGGAAAGACTCGAAAAGGGCGAAACACTCGACGATATTCTGCCCGAGGCATTTGCCGCCTGCCGTGAGGCTGCGTGGCGTGTGCTCAAGCAGAAGCATTACCCTGTACAGATTCTCGGCGGTATCGTGCTCCATCAGGGCAGAATTGCCGAAATGAAAACAGGTGAAGGTAAAACGCTCACAACAACTCTTCCCGCTTACCTCAATGCGCTCAGCGGCAAGGGTGTTCACATCGTTACGGTCAACGATTATCTTGCACGCCGCGACTCCGAGTGGATGGGCAAGGTCTACCGCTTTATGGGTCTGACAGTCGGTCTTATCGTGCACGATTGCGATAATAATCAGCGCCGTGAAGCTTATGCTGCGGATATCACCTACGGCACAAATAACGAGATGGGCTTTGACTATCTGCGTGACAATATGGTGCAGTATAAGGAGCAGCGTGTGCAGCGCGGCCACAATTTTGCCATCGTCGATGAGGTTGACTCAATCCTTATCGATGAGGCGAGAACACCGCTTATCATTTCAGGTAAAGGTGAGGCTTCAACCCAGCTTTATTCTCTTGCGGACAGGTTTGCAAAGAGCCTCAAAATGACAAAGGTACGCGAGGTTGACAATAAGAAGGAAACGGTAGAATCTGTCGGTGAAGACGGCGATTACGTTGTTGACGAAAAAGCACGCACCGCAACACTTACAAAGAGCGGTGTTGAGAAGGCAGAGCGCTTCTTCAACGTTGAAAACCTTATGGACGGCACAAACCTTACAATTCAGCACCACATCAACCAGGCAATCAAGGCAAACGGCGTTATGCGCCTTGATATCGATTACGTTGTCAAGGAAGGCAAGGTGCTTATTGTTGATGAGTTCACGGGCCGTATCATGGTGGGCAGACGCTATAACGAGGGTCTGCACCAGGCTATTGAAGCCAAAGAAGGCGTTAAGGTTGAGAACGAGAGCAAGACTCTTGCAACAATCACCTTCCAGAACTATTTCCGTATGTTCGACAAGCTTTCCGGTATGACAGGTACTGCCAAGACAGAGAGCGTCGAATTCCAGGAAATCTACAACCTCGACGTTGTTGAGGTGCCCACAAACAAGCCTCTGGCAAGAAAAGATAACCCCGACGTTATTTACAAGACTGAGCCTATCAAGTTCCGCGCAATTCTCGACAGAATTGAGGAATGTCACAAAAAGGGTCAGCCCGTTCTTGTCGGTACAATCTCAATCGAAAAATCCGAGGTGCTCAGTGCGCTGCTCAAGAAGCGCGGCATCAAGCATCAGGTTCTTAACGCAAAGTTCCACGACAAGGAAGCTGAGATTATCGCTCAGGCAGGTAAGCTCGGCGCTGTAACAATTGCTACAAATATGGCAGGCCGTGGTACGGATATCAAGCTCGGCGGTAACGAGGAGTATCTTGCAAAGAGCGAGATGCGCCGTATGGAGTATACCGAGGATATGATTGCCGAGGCAACAGGCTTTGCCGAAACAGATAACGAAGAAATCCTCGAAGCACGCAAGACCTATACTGAGCTTGAAGCGAAGTATAAGGCAGAAATCGCTGATGAGGCTGAGCAGGTACGTCAGGCAGGCGGTCTCTATATCATCGGTACAGAGCGTCACGATTCACGCCGTATTGATAATCAGCTCAGAGGTCGTTCAGGCCGTCAGGGTGACCCCGGCGAGAGCCAGTTCTTCCTCAGCTTTGATGATAACGTAACCCGTCTTTTCGGCGGCGACAGAGCACAGATGATGCTCGAGCGTCTCAATGCTCCCGAGGATTTGCCGCTTGATACAAAGATTTTCTCCAACATCGTTGAAAACGCACAGAAGAAGGTTGAAAGCAACCACTTTGCAATGCGTAAGAACGTCCTCCAGTACGATGACGTTATGAATCAGCAGCGTGAGCTTATCTACAAGCAGCGTAATCAGGTGCTTGACGGCGAAGAGCTCAAGACTGCGCTTATGAAGATGGTTGTTGACAGCATCGGCGATGAGGTGGACCTGTATCTGCCTGCAGATGCTGAGCCGAAGGATTGGAACATTGCCGCACTCAAGCAGTACTTTATGGGCTGGCTTGTTACAGAGGATGATTTCAAGGATGGCGCTGACGACCGCGATGAGGTTCGCGAGCTGCTTGTTGAGCGCGCGGAAGCTCTTTATAAAGCGAGAGAAGAAGAGCTCGGTGCTCTTATGCCCTTGCTCGAGCGTAAGGTGCTTCTCGATAACGTTGACGCCAAGTGGATGGATCACCTCGATGCTATGGAAGAGCTCAAACGCGGCATCGGTCTTCGTGCATACGGCCAGAAAGATCCTATCGTTGCTTTCCGCTTCGAAGGCTACGATATGTTTGACGATATGACCCGTCAGATCCGTCAGGATACGGTTCGTATTCTCCTCACGGTCAAGGTTAAGACAGAGGAAGATACAAAGCGCGAGCAGAAGGTCAAGGAGGTTTCCACCAACGCAGGCGGCGACGGCACGGATAAGAAGCGTCCTGTCCGCAAGTCTGCCAACGAAAAGGTCGGCCCGAACAATCTCTGTCCCTGCGGAAGCGGCAAGAAATATAAGAAGTGCTGCGGCTCACCCGCCGCGCTGGCACAAAAGAAATAATATCAACTGTGAAGAGGTGAATCAGCATTTGCCTCTTCACTTATCAATTTACGCAAAGGAAAGTTACTGCTATGTATCAGGGTCTGATTGATTTTTTCAAAGATAAAAGCGTGCTTATTCTCGGCCTTGGCAGAGAGGGCAGGGCAACACTCGGCTTTATAAGAAAACACTATCCCGATAAGCACCTTACTGTTGCGGACAGAAACCCCGTTAAGGTTGACGACGCCAACGTTACGCTTATCTGCGGTGAGAATTATCTTGACTGCATAAACGATTTTGATATCGTTATGCAAAGCCCCGGCATTTCTCTGCGCGACGTTACGGTAAACGAGGGCACGGTTGTTACGGGCGAGATGGATCTTTTTCTGCGCTTTGTGCCCTGCAAAAAGATAGGTATTACGGGCACAAAGGGCAAGACTACCACCACAACTCTTACTTACCGTATGCTTCAGGCTCAGGGTGTGCCCTCAATGATAATGGGCAATATCGGCACGCCTGTTTTTGAGTGCCTTGATGAAATCGAGGGCAAAATTGCGGTTATTGAGATGAGCTGTCATCAGCTCGAGTTTTCTCACGCTTCGCCCGATGTTGCCATTTTCACAAACGCTTACCCCGAGCATCTCGACCATTATAACGGCTTTGAGGGCTATATCGGCGCAAAGCTCAACATTGTGCGCTACCAGAATGAGGATAACCTCTTTATCTCCAACGCAGACCAGCTGCTTGAGGATGTTGTGGGCGACCTCGGCTTTGTGCGCTCGCGTATGGTCAGAGTCAGCCGTAAGGCATACGAAACCGATGAGTTTTTCAGAAAGCTTACAACACTTACCGAGGCGCTTCACGGTGAGCTTCAGTGGCAGGATATTTTCTATGCCGCAACTGCCGTGCGTGAATTCGGTGTAAGCGATGAGGCGATCGAAAAAGCTGTCAGTGAGTTTGGCGGAATTGAGCACAGGCTCGAGAAATTCGCTGTCAAAAACGGAATCGCTTTCTATGACGATGCGATTGCAACAATTCCCCATGCCGTTATGGGCAACGTCAGGTCGCTGGGCAACGTCGGCACATTGATTATCGGCGGTATGGACAGAGGTCTTGATTATTCCGATTTTGTTGCCGAGCTTACGGATGCGCCGATTGATAATCTGCTGTGTATGCCCGAAACGGGTTATAATATTGCCGATGCGCTGGAAGCAAAGGGCTGCAAGCTCAACATCGTGCGCTGTGAAACCCTTGAGGAAGCTGTTGCAAAAAGCTTTGAGCTGACGGCAAGCGGCAAGGCTTGCCTGCTTTCTCCTGCGGCGGCAAGCTATAACCGCTATAAGAATTTTGAGGAGAAGGGTAACGCTTTCAAAAGATTGGTTCAAAAATATTAAGTTTTTGCAAGAGAAATGTAGGGAACGCTCTTGAGCGTTCCGCGGTATTCATCTGGCTTTGCGGAAGGGTCAAGACCCTTCCCTACAAATTCGTTAGGTAAGAGTGATATTATAAATTATGTTTGATATTAAAAAAATCAACCCTGAAGAGTTGATTGGAAATGAGAGAGAAATCGGCTTGAAGATTGATGCGATGACGGCT
>JAFOBC010000003.1 GCA_017382015.1 Clostridia bacterium | reverse complement strand
GAAAGGAGAAAAACAAATGAAAAAATTATTATCAATCATTCTTGCAATCTTAATGATTGTAACAGCAATTCCTTTTGCACTTGCAGCTGAGGAAGCCCCCGATTTCAGCGATGCAAAAGCTATCACAGAAGAAAACGGCATACTTTATATTGACGGTGAAAAGGCGGAAGATGACGGTGTGACCTTCCTGTTGCATGCAGGTAAATATAAGCTGGCAGAAAATATTTCTACAAGCTATATCTGGATTGAAGGTGAAGTAGTTCTTGATCTTAACGGATATGTATGGGACCTTGAAGACAGTTATATAGCTGTAAATGCGCCTTTCTCAGTTTATGATACTTCAGCAGAAGAAAAAGGCAAGATAACCTCGACCGCTTACTGCACAATAACAACCAATAGTGAGTACGGGGTTTTCAGCCTTTATAGCGGTACCATAGAAAACAATTCAACCTATGAAGATCGTATGGCAATATCTTCATCATGGGCAAGTGCAAATCTTTATGGCGGTAAAGTTAAAGGTAACGGCTATGCATTATATACCTGTAGTGATTACAACATAGATAAAACAGTAGTGCTTGGCGATGTAGTTCTTGAAAGTGGCGAAGGTTATGCTCAGATTAAGCTGAGTCTGAAAAGTTATGTTGATGGTAAGAAAATTAATATCGATGTAACTGATTATACAGGAGAGTCATTGGAAACAGATGTTGAAGCCGAGTATGCAGGCAAATTTGATATTATAAAAGGCGTCAGCTCTGCAGACGAAGCTGAAAAATATAAGCTTAATATAATTGCACTATATAATCTCTTCCATGAAAAAACAGAGTATGATGAAGAGGCAGGTGATGTGAATATCTATATTGCCAAAAATGCTTTCACACAGCAGCCCTCTGCAGAGAATTGCTTTACGGTTGATTTCAACAACCCTGCTGCAACACTCCAATGGTATGAGGTTGAAGAAGAAATTATCGGCACATATGTTGCTGAAAGCTTTTCAAATTTATTTACATATAATTTTAAAGCAGGCGATATATTAAAGGTTTCAACAGATTCGGATGTAGATCTTGCTCATTTAGCCATTGGTAACGAGTATTTAACTTTGACGCAAACACAAAAATCTAAAACAATAAAATTCAATGCTGATAAAACAATTACTGTTTCTACAAAGATGCTGGACATAGAGGGCATTGAGCTCGAATTCTCTATTATCAGAGAAACAGCACTCGACGGTGAAATAGGCAAAGCATTAAAAAATCCCGAATGTAAAAAATCATATTGTTGCAAAGCAACTGTGAATGGGCGTGTTTATAATTCAGATACAGTTGTCGGACACGAGATCATTCAGGTTGAAGAAAAAGCTGCCACCTGCACAGAAACAGGCTGGGAAGCTTATGGATACTGCACAGAGTGTGATTACACAACATATAAAGAAATTCCTGCATCACACGAAATCCTTCAGGTTGGTGCAAAGGCTGCCACCTGCACAGAAACAGGCTGGGAAGCTTATGAATACTGCACAGCTTGTACTTACACAACTTATGTTGAACTTCCTGAAAACGGACACACACCTCTTGAAGCAGTAAAAGAAAACGAAGTTGCTCCCAAGTGTGATGTTACAGGCTCTTATGACCTTGTTGTTTACTGTGATGATTGCGGCGCAGAGCTTGACAGAGATACAAAGACAGTTGATGCACTCAAACACTCCTTCACTAAGTACGAAGTGACAGAAGAAGCAAAGTGCGGTGTAGAAGGTAAGGAAGTAGCTTACTGTGACAACGGTTGCGGTGCAACAGACGAAAAGGCTATCGAAGCTCTTAAGCACGATATAGTTATCGACGAAGCAGTTGCTCCCAAGTGCGGCGAAACAGGTCTTACACAGGGTGAACATTGTACAAGATGCGACTATAAGGTTGAACAGGAAATTGTTCCCGCTCTCGAACACAAGGATGCTGACGGTGACTATAAGTGTGATAACGGTTGCGGACACGAATTCGAAAAGCCCGCTCCCGAAGAACCCACACCCGACACACCTGATGAACCCACAGACAGCACTTGTGACCACCTTTGCCACAAGTCAGGTATCTTAGGATTCTTCTGGAAGATAGTTAAATTCTTCTCAAAGCTCTTTAAGCTCAATCCCGTATGTGAATGCGGTGCAGCTCATTATTAATATAACTGAATAAATAACATACCGCCGGGGAGTAAAATCCTCGGCGGTAGTTGTTTATTATCAATTCTTTTTCTTTCGGTTTGGGAAATAATCTTCCATCCATTCTACAAACTCTTCGGCAGAAATATTACCGGCAGTGCACTTGTCACGCTTTGTCATAGCCTGATACTTCCACTTTTTAAAGTCAGCCTCTTTAATCTGTCTGACCTTTACTCTTGCCGAATAACGCTTGTAATATTTGCTGTAAATAGCGGTAGCCTTATCATCAGCGTGCTTTGCTTTATAGTTTTCGGCAGCAGCAAATTCCTGACAACTACGGCTTTCACCCTCTTCAACTCTGTCACAGTAACGGGTATCATATTTGCCCTTCATTATGAAATACTTCCCACAGCGCTTGCATTTACGGAAGTGAACATTCTGCTCAAGCATTTTTGTGAATTCAAGCTCAAGAATATCTGCAACACTGCGGAAGCTGTATGTTATACTCATAAATGAAGGATGTGCAATACAAGCTTTCAGCGTGCCGACAGAGATATTATATTTTTCTGCAAATTGTTTTTCTGCTTCGGTGGGTTCTCCGCTCATTGCCTTAATTCTATCCAAAATCTCATTGATTGGCATACCGTATGGCATTTCTTTGCCCCCCATTCTATTGGATATCGAGAGCTCTTCTGTTCTATCAAATCTGAAAGGCAAATCATGAATTGTGCGATATAATTTTAATCTTTCGCTCGGATAAAGTGAGCCTAATATTTCAGGATAAAAATCTTCATCATAGCAAAACTCAATCATTTCTTTATATTCATCCTGAAGCCATAAAAGATAGCTTAAATACCATTTTAATTTTTTTATCTTGTCATAGCTTCTGTCAGTAAAATTCGGCGGACATATAGCGGTGTATAACGAAGCAAAAGCAATATCTTTAATCTCATAAAATGTCATTTCATAGGAATAGAAATTTTCAACATATATCTGATTTTCATTGTATATTTTATGTGGCTCTTCAGCTTTTTCCGGCTGAGGAGTTTTATCTTTATATAATTCCTTGGCGTACTCAATAAGCATTTTTTCCAGTTGTGCTGATTCATAAGCTTTTTTGAAGGGCGTCATAAAATCAGCATAAATGAAATCCAATATTCCTTCGCCGTATTTGAGTGTTACATATGCACCGCTGAAAATATTGATAAGCGGATTTTCTATAACACCTGTTTCGTCGCAAAGAATACCTGCATCAGAACCCAATTGGAAATCGTATCGGTTTTTTATTCTGTCATAATCCAGCTGAGTTTCTTTAAGCTCTGACTTTTGCTCTTCGGGTGAAGGCTCATATTTTTTATATTCTTTACCCGTCCGTTCAGCAACTTCCTGCTCATATTCTTCAATTACAAAATCCATTGCTTGATATTCATTTCTGTCATCAACAGCTATATTTACAGTTTTTGTTTCGTAATTAAAGCGGACATAGTTGGCGAAGTAATCTAACAATACACCATCTCTGTTAGAACGTCGTGATAAATATTTATCATACTCTGTTCGTTTGTATTCAGAATAATCTTTTTTCATAATGCACCTTTTGTTTTGGATAATGTAGATTTTCAAATATTTAGAGAATTTATATCACTCCAATGAACATTATACAAAACCATTGATTTATTGTCAATGGCTCTTTATAATAAATTGCAGGAGGTGTAAAAAAGAAGCAAATATATAGAGCAAGTTAATTCATCTTACTGCGTACATACGTACATCTCGTACGCACGTACGCAGAGGAGACACTTAAACCTCATATATATTTTTCGAAATTGTGCGGTATATAAATGGAGCTACATACACTGACCAACCCTGCGGCAAGGAGGTTAAATAAAAGGAAAGGAGTAAAAACAAATAAGCCGAAGATAGGAGGAATAAGAAATGAGTAAATATTCAGATGACAAATTTTCAAATGACGAGTTTGGTGTTGAGGGTCCTGCATGGGCTGACGGAAAAATAATCAATGAGGCAATATTCTGTGAGGAGTTTCTGAGTAAGCATAAGATTATCTTCTCGGGTGGTTCATTCTTTACTGCTGAAGGCAGGGTTGTTGATGAGTTGCCTCTCAGAAGAATGGTGTTCGATGACCTTAAAATCTGTGCAGCGGCTAATGTACCGCAAAAGATTTCTAATATCGTTGAGCTTTTAAAAATACAGGCGCTTGATGAAGACTTTGCACCTGAAACTGACAGAATACACCTTGAAGACGGCACACTTTATTTTAACGGTTGCTTTGTCGATATCAAAGAAAGTGTTGTACGAACAAGACTTCCTGTAAGGTACAATCCTTATGCACCGAAGCCTGAACGATGGCTGTCTTTTCTCGACGAACTGCTTTATCCGGAGGATATACCGACACTTCAGGAGTTTATCGGTTACTGTCTGATACCGAGCAATAAAGGTCAGCGAATGATGGTTATTAAAGGTAACGGCGGTGAAGGTAAATCGCAGATAGGTGCTGTTATGACAACGCTTTTCGGCAGCAATATGAAAGACGGAAGCATTGGTAAAATCTCCGAGAACAGATTTGCAAGAGCAGACCTTGAGCATATTCTTCTTTGTATTGACGATGACCTTCGTATGGAGGGGCTCAAGCATACAAACTATGTCAAATCCATTGTGACCGCACAAGGAAAGATGGACCTTGAAAAGAAGAACAAACAAAGCTATCAGGGATATATGTATGCAAGACTTCTTGCTTTCAGCAACGGTGACCTGCAGGCTATGTTTGATAAAAGTGACGGTTTTTTCAGACGTCAGCTTGTACTGACAACCAAGGACAAAAATGCTGAGAGAATTGATGACCCTCATATAGCAGATAAAATGCGCAAGGAAATCGAAGGCATATTCTTATGGGCATTTGAAGGCTTACAGAGATTACTCGCAAATAACTTTCAGTTTACTGAGAGTGAACGTGCAATAAGCAACCGAGAGACCGTCAAGCGTAATAATGTCAATGCAGTTGAATTTATGGAGTCAGACGGATACTTTGTATTCGCAGAAGATAAGTCTGTAACATCAAAAGAATTGTATGAGATTTACAAGCTTTGGTGCGAAGAAAATGCACTGTCGCCGATGAGCTCAAGAAGCCTGAGTGACTTTCTGATTGCCAATGAAAACAAGTACGGTATTAAAAGCAGTAACAATGTTTACAACAGAGAACACCGCAGAGTAAGAGGCTTCATTGGCATAGAGGCGACAGCATCACCGTTTATGAACAATCTGTATGGTTCATAAATGGTGAGTGTAAAGTTTTACGGGGTACAGGGTGGTTTTACAAAAACAGCCCTGTTGGGTGGCAATTCGCAAATTGCAGG
>JAFOBC010000376.1 GCA_017382015.1 Clostridia bacterium | reverse complement strand
GGTGCTCTGTCCTGGGAAATTATAAACGCCGAGGTTGAAGGTGTCACTATAAGCGGTGGCGAGCCTTTTCTGCAAGCTGAGGCGTTGGCGGAACTTATTAAAAAGGTTAGGAAAATCAAAGATATCGGTGTTATCATTTATACCGGTTATCTGATTGAAGAGCTTAGCGAGGTGCAGGGAGCTGATAAACTGCTTGAACTTACAGACTTGTTGATTGATGGCCCGTATGTCAGCGAACTTGATGATGGTAAAAGCCTCAGGGGTTCATCGAATCAGCGTGTGATTCCTCTTAGCGAACGCTATAATAACTGTCTGGAAATGTATGGTGCAGACGAAAGAAAATTACAAGTGATTGAACACTTGGACAAGGTCAATATTGTAGGGATTCCCCAAATATCCCTGTTAAGAAAGGAATAAAAGAAATGAGCAATTACGTATCTTCAACAATAAGGATAGACAGAAGCAAATATACCAAGCTTGTCAAAGATGCAGCCAAAGCCGCTGCACAGGCACTTCAAATCGCACAACAGAAAAAGGAAAACGAGGAGCTTGCAGCAGCGTTGGCCGCTGCAAATAACAGAATCAATACCGCTCAACATGAATTCGATAATTTATGGGCAGCACTTTCAGAAGCTAATGCAAACAATGAGGCGATGGACGAAGCGCTTCGAGAAGAAATTGATAGAATCTACAACGCATCGATGCAAAGGATCCAGGGTCTTGCAACTTCGACACAGCAGAGCATAGATAATTTAAGAGTAGATCTTGCGAATCTTGTCAAGGATTCAATTGAATCAAACAATCAGTTTATAACGGATGCAATTAACCGTAGCAATCAGGCGCTCACCGATATGATAAATGATGTGCGTGCAAATACTGCTGCTGCAATCGCGGCGGTGAATAACCGATTGGATGTCTTAAATAACGGTGCAACTGAGTTGCTGAATTCAGCCTATGAATATATGCTTCAGGTCAGAAATCTTCAAAATGCAATTGCAGGAACACGTCATGAAATGTTGCTTCCCGGTAGGTATGCAAGAGTTCGTGATGCGGTTAATCTGGCAGAGTCAAATGTTGCTTTGGCACAGACCAATCCGATGAACACACCTGTCGCAAGAGACAGAGCAAGAGCGGCGTTTGAGGAGTCAATAAGATTCCTTGAAGAGATTGCAATTGCAGAGCAGGAGTGGCAGGCACAACTTGCAATTACAGAGCAGATCTCGTCAATCGTTGCAGAACAGATTGAAAGTAGCAGAACAATTGAACCCAGACCCGGCAAGGAGCAGGATGTTGACTATTGGTCAAATAACGGTATCAGTGATAATTTTGCTGATTATGAGAAGCTTCGAGATGTTCTTAAAAAGCCTGACAGGCTTACAACAGAGCAGTTGGCAGATCTTCAGCAGGCTTTTGGCCAGCTCAGCGAAAGCGTTGACACAACTGTTGCGAATGCATTTGCAAGATGCGCTACAAGCCAGAATATTACGGTAGTTGCAGAACGAATTCATCGTGAACTTAATGCTGTCGCAGGCCTTCGCGTAACAGCTCACTCATTTGAAGGCGGAGATAACAGAGGTAATTACAGATACATCTTACAGGCTGAAACCGGTCTGACTGTTGTTGTAACAATTTCTGTTACAGAAAGCGAAGAAGGATTGGAAATAAAACCGGAGGCAGACATTGTCGGATATGGTACTATGCCGGTGCAGGAAGCTGAGAATCTTGTCAGAGCTGCAATGGAACGTGTGTCTGGTGCCGGCAGAACAAGTTGCACCGAGACACCCGGTGCTACGGTTCTGCATCCTGAACGCGAACATTTTGATGAGTGGAAACGTCCGCATGAAGTTCAGCACACCCCTGATATTCAGCAGCATGTTGGTGCTCATAAGCCTATGAAATAAACCTTTTACAGGAGAAAAATATGGAAAACAGAACCTATTTTAGCGAGATTGCATCAGTTGAACCGCACTTTATTGTTGCGGGTCATACGGATGATTTGTGTTGTAATGATGCACTTCAGATTACAAGTCTGGAATATGAACTTCATCGCCATCTTAAAGAGCAAGGTTTTGAAGCGGTTGTTTTTTATAATATTTTACAGAATATTTATTGTTATGACCGCGAATCATATAATATTGTTTTTGGCAAACATACGGTACAGTCAAACCGTGCAGAGCATAATGGCGCAAGTGATGGTATAAACCTGACCGAGGACGGCCCTTTGGGTGTGGAGTGGGACCTTTTTGACGATGCTAATACCGGTTCTGAAAATGAACCTACAGTTGATTCGACAACAGGAGCGCTTTGTAACAGAACCCTTGCTCTCCCGGCAGTATGGTCACATGTTACCAAAATGCTTATGGGTGACAAAAAAACAGCTTTTGTTCTGAGCAATATGAATGCAGAAACAGAAGATAGGTTTACACCGGAGGCACTGCGTACACTTGTTGAATTGGCTGAGTATTCAAGTCGTAACCACAGTATCGCGGTGTATATCTACAGAGGTTTTGACTTTGCTTCACTGCAGTCTCAGAGTGAGGATGGTGGAGAGGCTTGGCAGCGCTTTATGAATGCGTGTATAAGACCGTTGATTTGCCGCGCAAATGAACATGGTGCCAAAAGTGTCAGACATCATGTCTTGAGAGTCGGCTATCCGAATTCTGCGGAAATACGCAATCTGTTGAATCATTTGCGTTTGCGCACGAGTAAACCGCTTTATATGAAGGGCGGAGATGTTGAGGCAGTGGCTCTCAAATTTGCTTATTTCTGCTCCTCAGAGTCGATTGTACTTAAAGATTTGCTCAGTCGAATAGAAGCTTATCTTGAGAGTAGACCTACTGCATATGTAACTCCTGAAAACTGTCATGAGGTTCTTGGAAAAAGGAACTCTAACACCGCAATGGACGATATGAGAGAACTTATCGGACTGGATGATGTTAAGCAGAATCTGGAGTCTATCTTCAAGCTTGCAAAAAAGGAAGGTTTCAAAGAAGCCGGCATACCGAAATATTCCAGCAGACTTACTCCGGTCAACAGGGGCGTTACCCTCAGCCACGGACTGAATGTTTGCCTTTTGGGTGAGCCCGGAACAGGTAAAACCGAGGTCGCTGAACTGCTCGGCAGAATATACTATGAAGCAGGTGTTCTTCCAACTGCTCATGTTGAAACAGTTAAGCCGTCGGATATTATTGAGGGCCAATACGGATCAAGCGGAAGAAATATGTCCGATAGAGTTCAGAGAGCACTTGGCGGAGTTTTGTTTATTGATGAAGCATATGGTCTCTCCAAAGAAGAAGGCGGAGGAGCCGGTGTAGAGGCAATAACACAGCTTGTAGGTGATATGACTGCATACAGGGGGAGATTTGCAGTTGTTCTTGCAGGTTATGAAAAGAAAATCAGAAAATTGCTCGATGAAAACGATGGGTTGAAATCCAGGTTTTCGGAAAGAAACTTCTATTATCTTCAGCCTTATTCCTGGCAGGAAATAAGAGATATTTTGCTGCTTAAGGCAAGAAAAGACAGCAGCGATATTATCATCGAAGAAAACGACGGTGAAAAATGGCTTGATAATTTCTGCGAAAACTGGGTCGGTGACCGAGGAAAGAACTGGGGTAATGGTCGCGAAGCCGAAAAACTCCTTTTTGAGATGAAGCAGAGATGTGCATTCAGAACGGGGAATGATTCCAGTGTAGAAGTAGGAAGATACAGGCTTTTGCCCTGCGATATTCCCGAAAGATGGCAAGTTCACTTAAACCCCAGAAGCAAGGACCTTGATGAAGCCCTGAAGAAAATGGAAGATTTAATTGGTCTTTCCACGGCAAAGAGATACCTTCGTAACCTCTGTGCTACGATTCGTTGGGATCAAGGTACCTCGGAGCCGGGTAATTATCTGTTTGTCGGACCTCCCGGAACGGGTAAAACCTTTTTTGCTGAACATATGGCGGAAATTTTTCACCATATGCATATCCTGAGAAGAAGGACACCTATTATATGTAATGCAGGTGATCTCAGAAATGGCGTTCATGGTACGATTGAGGAAGTTGTTGAAAATGCAAGAGGCGGAATGCTGTTTATTGATGAAGCGCATCAGCTTGCAGATACTCCCGAAGGCGTGAAAATCATCCGTGATCTGGTTCCGATTATTGAAAATCCTGAAATACGTGCAGATACCTGTTTTGTTCTTGCGGGATATCAGCATGAAATGATCCATTTGCTTTCTGTGGACTCTGGCCTGGCATCGAGATTTCCGTCTAAAAATCATATAAGATTTGTCAATTATAAAGCTTCGGAGCTTACTGATATTCTCGAGGTTTTTGCAAAGGCAAGAGGTTATATTCCTCAGCCGGAATATCTGAGAAGAACAAGAATTGCGATGAATGGATATCTTGATACTGTTAATGAACGATTCGGTAACGCCAGATATATGCGTAACGAATATCTTGAAATGTCCATCGCAAGAAGAACAAAGCGACTTAACAAAGAGCATTTAACGGAACTTTCGGAAGCTGATAGGGAGTATGCTGTTCCTAGTGAGGAGAAAGTTATGGAAGTGAAAAATGCAAATTATCTCGAGGCAATGGATATTCCCGAAGACAAAGAAGGCTTTGCTGGTCCTATCGGTATGCCTGATATTGATGAAACTACTATGGATTCCCGAATTGCGTCACTTGTTGGCAAATCTAATGTTAAGGAATATATTGAGGTTTGCAGAAATAAATCGAGCACACCTGAATTTTTCGATGCAGGTTTAACCAACGGAATGCATTTTGTTATAACAGGACCTTATGGTTCGGGAAGGCATACGGTTGCCAGAATTTTGGCAGGCATGCTCTATGAAGCCGGTAAACTTGACAATGAAAGACCTAAATCATACAGCAAGGGCGATTTTGAGGGGGAGTTTGTTGGCCATACTGTTCCTAAAACTCAGAATGTAATTAACGGTGCTGTAGGAAGCATGATGATAGTTGAAAATCCCAGCGCTATGCTTGCGCGTAACGGCTCTGACAATACCTTCGGCACAGAAGCGCTTGCTACATTGGTTGGTGCTATGGGATCTTCGCAGGATCTGTCAATGGTCTTTATTGATACAGCGGAGGGTATGGAGGCTGTTGTTAAATCTGTTTCCGGCCTTAGAGAGAAAGCTACGTTTTTTGAGCTTGATGATCTTTCACCCGAAGAAATGCAGAAGATTTTTGAGCAGGAAACAAAGTATAGCTTCAGTTTCGACGAAGAAATGAAGGAGCTTTTGCCGAGTTTCTTTGTTAACTGGGTTTCTAGCAAAGGCGGTCTGGGCGAAAAGACCGGCGCTTGGGCTAACGGCGGAGAGATCGCATCTCTTGTTGATACTGTCAGGACAAACTGGTCTAAACTTAACGGTAAGAAGGTTGTAAACGATATCGGAATACCTTTAAGAGAAATAACAAAAGAGATGTTCCCTGAAGGATTGAAAAAATACCTTGTCAGCACTAAGGTAAGCCACGAAACAGCACTTGAAGAATTGAATGCTATGACCGGTCTTGCTGAAGTGAAAAAAGCTATTGGCAAAATCCGTCGCAGACTTAGTCGCGCCGACAAAAATTGTACAATCCCGGGATGTTACTGCTTTGTAGGTAATCCGGGAACAGGTAAAACAACTGTTGCAAGAATGATGGGCGGTGTTCTGGTTGCTACCGGAGTTCTTAAGCAGGGTCATGTTATTGAAAGAACTGCCTCTAAGTTCGCAGAAAATCCTGATTTGTTTGACGAGGCGCTGAAACTTGCAAAGGATGGTATTCTCTTTATTGATGAAGCGCATCAGATGGTTTCGAGCCCTGGCGGTCAGGAAGTTATCAGAAGGCTTGTTTACGCTTTGGAAGATGTAAACATTCTCAAAACGACAACAATTATTTTGGCAGGATACCTTCAAGAGATGAATAACTTGTTGGCTTTTGATAAGGGCCTCAAACGCAGATTCGGAAACGAAAGCAGTATAATTCACTTTGAGGATTACAGCCCGGATGAACTTTGTCAGATAATGAGAGAGATGGCAAGTAAAGCGGGCGATAATCCCAACATAGGCTCGCCTTGTAATCTTGAGCTTACGGAAGAATATTGTGATGCTTCTCATCGTATATTTGAGATGATATGCGATAAAAAAGATCCCGGATTCGGAAATGCAGGTTTTGTAAGAAGCTATCTTAACGATTCTGTTGATCGCTTGCTCGAAAGAGAGGAATCTACAGAGACAGTAGAATATGTGCTTACAGCTGAGGATATTCCGGAGAGATTTGAAAAAACTCTGAGAGAATTCAACGAAAAGAGCCAAAGAGAAAAATTGCCTGCTCGTATAGTCGAGGCAGCAATTAACATAGGTGCAGTTGAAGATGTGACAGAAAAAACTATGAGAGAATATACCAAAACGGTTACGGTTTATCTTGTAGCGTATAAAGATGGTCAGAAAGCAGGCTCGGGCTCAGGTGTAATTTTCACAGAAACAGGCCACGTGCTTACCTGTGCGCATGTTGTTTCAGATGC
>JAFOBC010000375.1 GCA_017382015.1 Clostridia bacterium | reverse complement strand
GATTTTGTGCTCAACAGAATACATACAATAATGAAAGAAAACGGACTTACCGACATCAGCCGTGTCGGTCTGTACGGACTTACATACAAAGAGAACGTTGACGATTGCCGCGAATCGCCTACCCTGCAGCTTCTCGAAAGCCAGGAGAGACACCTTGCCGCACCGCTGAAGGTTTACGATCCGTTCATCAGCGAGGATATAGTTGAAAACCAGTACCACGATTTTGACAAGTTCCTTGATGACGTCGACCTTGTCGTCGTTATGGTAGGTCATAATCAGCTCAGAGAAAATCTCGGCAAGCTTGACGGCAAAATCGTACTCGACACAAGAAAAGTTTACAAAACAGCAACTGATAAAGTTTACTATCTTTAATCTATTTACTGCTTAAGTGAGGAAACTGTATGAAAAAGGTTATGTTGGTTTTCGGCACAAGACCCGAAGCCATAAAAATGTGTCCGCTTGTAAACGAGCTAAAAAAGCACAGCGAGCTTGAAACGGTGGTCTGCGTTACGGGTCAGCACAGGCAGATGCTCGACCAGGTGCTCAAAGCATTCGATGTAAAGCCCGATTACGACCTGGCAATAATGAAAGACAAGCAGACTCTGTTTGACGTTACAACAAATATTCTCGAGCGCATAAAGCAGGTGCTTGAAGGCGAAAGGCCAGACGTTGTGCTTGTTCACGGTGATACATCAACTACCTTTGTAACAGCACTCGCCTGCTTCTACCTGCAGATTCCCGTCGGTCACGTTGAGGCGGGACTGAGAACGTATAATATCTATTCCCCCTACCCCGAAGAATTCAACCGTCAGGCTGTGAGCATTATTGCAAAATACAACTTTGCCCCCACAGAAATGTCAAAGCAGAACCTGCTCAGAGAAGGCAGAGCTGACGAAAACATTTACATCACAGGCAACACCGCTATCGATGCACTTAAAACAACGATACGTGAGGATTACACTCATCCCGAGCTCGAGTGGGCAGCAGACAGCAGACTTATTATGCTCACCGCACACCGCAGAGAAAACCTCGGCGAGCCGATGCACAATATGTTCAGGGCAATCAAGCGCATTGTTGATGAGCATGATGACTTGAAAGTAATTTATCCGATACATATGAATCCGGTTGTTCGTCAGGCTGCGGCAGAAATTTTCGGCGACCACGAAAGATTCCGCATCATTGAGCCGCTCGACGTGCTTGATTTCCATAACTTCCTTGCGAGAAGCTACCTAATTCTCACCGATTCGGGAGGAATTCAGGAAGAAGCACCGAGCCTTGGTAAGCCTGTGCTCGTAATGCGCGACACAACCGAAAGACCCGAAGGTATAGCCGCAGGCACACTCAAGCTTGTCGGAACAAATGAGGAAACTATATATAACGAGTTTAAGCGCCTTATCACCGATGAGGACGCTTACAGCGCAATGTCTCAGGCATCCAACCCTTACGGTGACGGTCACGCTTGCGAAAGAATTGCAGATATACTTATCCGCAACTGAAATGAGGTTAACAATGAAAAAAGTCCTTATAGTAAGCGATTTCTTTTTTCCTTCGGCAAGCATCGGTGCTGTGCGTCCATCCAAAATTGCCAAAAGGCTGACAACCGACGGCTACTGTGTTGACGTTTTTACAAGGTACCCCATAGGTGAAAAATCTGCCGAATACTGCAATAAAGCGTTCAGTTTTCAGAACGGAAGCGCCTTGAACACAATGAAAAACGAAACTGCACGTGAAAAAACAGGCACCAAAAAGCTCCTTTTTGAAAAATTCAACTTCATCTACAAAATACTGTTCAAAGTAAAACAAACAATTGAAGTAAACCGCAACAGCAAAAAAATGCTCGAAGCTTTCAAAGATTTTGTTGCAAAAAATCCGCAGGATTACGATGCGATTTTTACAACCTTCGGTCCTGTAGGCAGCTTACTTTGCGGAATGTATTACAAGAAAAAATTTCCGCAAGTAAAATGGATATGTGATTTCCGTGATCCTGCCGTTGTTTCGCAGTGTGGCCCAATAAGGAATTTTTCCAGAAGACGCAAAGAGCAAAAATCCTGCAAGCTTGCAGATGAAATAGTAACCGTTTCAAACGGCTATATGCAGCGAATCTGCGGCGATAAATACAAAGAAAAACGTCATATGATTCCCAACGGCTACGACCGCGCCGATATGGAATATTCGTGCGAACAAAGTGAAGCATCAGACACATTGAGCCTTGCCTACGTCGGCATATTCCACGGCTTTATGCGAGATTTAAGGCCCGTATTCCGCGCAATCAAAGAGCTGATTGACGAAGGCTTGGTTGACAAAGATAAAATCCGCATAGACTATGCCGGCTCAGACTACAAAATGCTTCTTGAGCAAGCAAAAGAAACGTCTATGCAGGATATTACCGTAACCCACGGCGTACTTGCCAGAGAGGATTGCCTCAAGCTGCAGTTTGGTAGTGACCTGCTGATACTTGCAACGTGGAACACCGAAAAAGAGTGCGGCGTTTTCCCCGGCAAGCTGCTGGAGTATATGCTTATAGGCAAGCCGATTGTAACCACCGTAACGGGTGACGTGCCCGACAGCGAGGTTGCACAGGTAGTGCGCGAGGGTAAGCTCGGCATCGTATACGAAGAAACTAACAGCAGCGCAGATTTTGCGAAACTGAAAGAATATATCCTGACCCAGTACAACCTGAAGATGAGCGGCAACGCTCTGCCGTTCACCCCCGAAAAGACCGTGCTGGAAAGATACAACTACGACACAATCATCAAACGTATTGAAGCATTGATAGAGGGCTAAATAATATGAGCAATACTTCACAGACGCGTGTCGGCAGTAACGCCGTTAAGCTTACCGCCGCAAAATTCATTACACTCGGCATCAGTATGGTTTCTTCCATGCTGCTTGCAAGATTCCGCTCGCTCACCGAATACGGCACATATTCGCAGATGATGATGGCTGTAAGCCTCGTAAGCTCTCTGCTTATGCTCGGCCTGCCCAACAGCATCAACTACTTCCTCGGCAAGGCTAAAAGCGACGAAGAGCGCGCGGATTTCCTCTCCGTTTACTACACGCTCAGCACCTTGCTCAGCCTTATTGTCGGAGCCGCTCTTGTTGCATCGGTGCCGTTGCTCGAAATATATTTCAAGAACGACCTTATAAGCACATTCTGGTATTTCCTGGCAACCTACCCCTGGACAAGGGTAATAATGTCCGGCACGGAAAACCTGCTGATAGCCTACAACAAATCGAATATGCTGATGGTGTTCAAGGTGCTCAACAGCATATTACTGCTCGCGATAATACTGATTATTCAGGTATTCGGCGGCACCTTTGTGCAGTATATCATTCTGTACCTGGTTGTTGAGGGCGCGTTTACTCTTTGGACTTACATTATCGCAAAGAAAAATGCAAAAAAACTTCGTGTCTCGTTCAATAAAGAGCTTATAAAGAGTATCTTCAAATTCTCTGTTCCCATTGGTCTGGCATCTGTAGTAGGTACGCTGAATATCGAGCTTGATAAGCTTGTTATCACTTCGGTATTTTCAACCGAGGATCTTGCTATTTACACAAACGCTTCAAAAGAGCTTCCTGTTTCAATTATCGCAACCTCTATTACCGCAGTGTTGCTTCCTCAGGTTGTCAAGCTTATGCATAACGACAAAAAAGAAGAGGCGGTCAAGCTCTGGAAAAGCGCAACCACAATCTCTTTTGCCATCATTTCTTTCATTGCGATTGCCTGCTTTGTTTTTGCGCCTGAGGTAATTGAGGTAATGTACTCGGCAAAATATCTGCCGGGTGTATCCGTTTTCAGGGTTTACTGCCTTGTGCTGTTCTGCAGGTGCACATATTTCGGTATGATGCTCAATGCAACGGGCAAAACAAAGTTTATTCTTTACAGCTCAATCGGCACTCTTCTTCTCAATTTCTCGCTGAACTATCTTTTCTACACCATAATGGGATTCACAGGCCCTGCCGTTGCAACACTTATAACAACTGTCGTTATGGCAATCATACAGCTGCTTTATACCTCAAAAAGAATAAAAGTTTCTTTTGCGTCTATCTTCCCGTGGAAAAATTGCGGACTGTTTATACTTTTCAACGGTGCTTGCGGTGCGGCAATTTACGCTGTCAAATCGCTGGTTGAAAGCAGATGGGAAATCAACAGCATTGTGTGTGCAATTGCGCTTGGCATCGTCTGGCTCGGATTCTTTGCTTTGATTATGTTCAAGCCTTTGAAAAAGCAGTGGACATTCCTGAACAAAGAGAGGTAATGTTATGAAAAAAATCGGTATTTTCACATTCCACCGAAGCATAAATTACGGCGCTTTTATGCAGGCGTATTCGCTTTCCAAAAGGATTCAAAAGCGTTATCCTGACACAAAGGTTGAAATAATAGACTACACCAGCAAACTAATGGACGACCACTATGTGCCGCGCATCAACCGCTCGGCAATAAGAAGCCCCAGAGGATATTTCCTCAAAAAGAAGCAGTACAAGCTGTTCAAGGCCGCTCTTGCAAGACTGCCGCTGTCCGAAAAGAAAATATTCAGCGACGGGCAGACCGAGCAGGTGCTTAAAGCTTATGAAAACGATTATGACGTTTTTGTTGCAGGCAGCGATGCTGTGTGGAACTGGTGCAAAAGAGGATTCCCGAACCCCTACCTTATGAACTTTGAAAAAGACGTTAAAAAGCTGAGCTATGCGGCATCGGCATACGGGATGGACGAAAGCTTTGTAAAGAGCGAAGAGAAGGCATATTTTGCCGCTTCACTGGAGCGTTTTTCATTCATCGGTGTTCGTGATGAATATACAGCCGCGCTTGTAAAAAGCGTAGCCCCTGCCGCTGTGCCCGAGTACACCTGCGACCCGACCGTGTTTCTGGATATGGATGACGTTTTTGCAGAAATCGGGTTGAGCCGAGAAGAATTCAAAGCAAAGATTTATAAAAAGCTCGGCATAAGCGAAGATAAAAAAATTATCGGCGTAATGGGCGCGCCCACAAAGCTTGCCGAAAAGCTGAACGACAGATTCGGCGACGAATACGTAATAGTGAATTTATATAACTACTTCAGGTTTGTAAAAAAACAGCTTATTGATATCAACCCGTTTGAATGGGCGGCTGTGTTCAGCCTGTTTGACCTGACGGTTACAAGTTTTTTCCACGGCACACTTCTGTCGCTTCGCAACCATACGCCCGTAATCAACTATGATTTTTCCGCATTCAGCCAAAATAACGAAGGCAAAATCTGCGACGTTATGAGGCGACTCGATTTGTCGGACTGCCATTTCAAGAGCAAAAACGATTTTGACCTGATTATAAAAAAAGCCGAAGAAGTGCTCAATGAGAGAGATGCTTATTCAACAAAAATTGCGAAAAATATGGAAGCGTTGTCAAATTCATCAGATAAGTTTTTGGAAAAATTAGGAGAGTGCTTACAATGAAAATTATCAGAGCAGGGATAAGCTTTCTGAAAAAGACGTTTGCAATGATAATCGGCTGCATTTTTTACAAGCCTAAATATCTTAAAGGACGTTTTTTCTCAAAGCGTTCTTATTCTCCCGGTTGGCGATGGCTGATGGAAACTGTTTTTATGCAGAAAATTATAGGCATAAACAGAAAAGTTCCGTTCCCCGTTTCGTTCAGAGCAACTGTGTGCAATTGGCAGAATATTGAATTTGATCCCGACAACATAAATATTTTCCAGAAGGCAGGATGCTACTATCAGGCTTCAGGTGATTCAAAAATAATCATAGGCAAAAACTGCTATATCGCCTGCAACGTTGCAATAATCACCGCAAACCACGATTTTAACGACCTGAGCAAACACAGCGAAGGCAAGGATGTTAAAATAGGTGAAAATTCGTGGATTGGCTTCGGCTCGGTTATTCTGCCCGGCGTTGAGCTTGGAGAGCATACGGTTGTCGGCGCAAATTCCGTAGTTACCAAAAGCTTCCCCGAAGGCAACTGCGTTATCGCAGGCAATCCCGCAAAAGTGATCAAACAAATTCCTCCCTACAAATCGGAGTGATACTATGAAAATTATTGAAAACAAAAAGCAATGCACAGGTTGCGGACTTTGTGTGTACATCTGTGAAAAAAACGCAATAAAAATGCTCGCAACCGAGGGCGGATTCCTTTATCCGCAGGTTGATGAAACCAAGTGCGTATCCTGCGGCAAGTGCAAAAACCTCTGCCCTGCAAACAAAGAACGTAAATCCGTCACACCGCTTGAATGCTATGCGTTGGCGGATAACCGCACCGAGCAGCGCTGTAAAAGCGCATCGGGCGGCGCATCAGCACTTCTTTTTGAAGAGGTAATTAACGGTGGCGGCGCAATATGCGGCTGTCGGCTGGATGAAAACCTCAGGGCTGTGCACGACACGGCAGAAAACATTGAGAGCATTGATTTATTCCGCGATTCAAAATATGTGCAGAGCGATATGAGCTCAGCCTGGGACAAGATTGGCGAGCATATCACAGCCGGCAAAAAGCTGCTTGTTTCAGGCACCCCCTGCCAGATTGCGGCTGTTAAATCGAGGTTTGGCAAAAACGGTAACCTCACTACCGTTGATTTTGTCTGCAGCGGTGTGCCCGACCCGCAGATTTTTGAAATCTATAAGGCAGACATAGAAAAAGAAAGCGGCAAAAAGATAAAAGAATTCTACTTCCGCGATAAAACAAACGGCTGGAAAAAGAGCAACATCAGGGTAGTTTTTGCCGACGGCACAGAGCAGATTATCACCCGAAAAGACAGCTACTATTTCAGGCTTTTCGGCGGCAACTTATATTTCCGCGAGTGCTGTTACAAGTGTCAGTTCAAAAACTTCAACACCTTTGCCGATATAACCGTGGGCGACTACTGGGGAATCGAAAAGCTTCATCCCGAGCTTGACGATGACCGCGGATGCTCACTCGTTATAGTCAACACAGAAAAAGGCAAAGCGCTTGCCGACAGTATCAAAAGCAGATGCACCGTAACGCCGACGCCGCTCGATTTTGCAATTGAGACGCACCCGAAACTCGAAAAAAGCATCAACAGAGCAAAATACAGAAGTCTTTTCTTCCACATATACAAGGGCGATGAAAAATCGCTGAAGAAAGCAATGCAAATCTGTACTCGCGGCTCAAAGCTCGGCAAAATCCGCCGTGTTTTATACCAAAAAGCGCTCAAGCTTACCCACAAAATATAAACCTCCACCCCGAAAACCCACCAGGGATTTCGGGGTGTTTTATTGTTATTTATATATAACTGTGCTATACTGAAAATCGGATTATAATTTCAAAAGGTGATATTATGAAAACTTGCGGAACATATTTTCAAAATGACAGCGAGTTGCCGATAAAATACGGCGAAATAAACCTCATTAACCCCAAAAGGCAGCGCCTGCGCGGCGAGCCTCTGCTTGAGGGCATTGAGGTGCTGCCTGTTTTTCAAGGCTTTTGCGGCACAGACTTTGAGCTGATGAAAATGGGCAGAGGCGGCAAGCTTTCTGCCAAATTTCCCGACGGCGAAAACAGGCTCATCAACGGCCACGAGGGCGTTGTGTGGGTGCCGTCGCAGAACAGATTTGCAATCGTGCTCATCCGCGGCGGCGACAGCTACGACCCGACAAGATACACCGAGGACGAAACCTACTTCGAATACGGCTGTGACGGCGCGGACGGACTTTTCTGCGACAAAAACTACTTCAACCCCGATATGCTGCTCAGCCTGCCTTCAAAATATGACGGCATCAAAAAACTCCCGCTCTCTGTTGCCAAAAAGCTCTCCTTTGCCGACCCGTATGCCTGCGCAATATTCCAGCTTGAAAGAATGGAAGACCTTGGCGAAGCACAGAATTTCCGCGTAGAAATGGCAAAGCACAAATGCACCGAAGAAGAGGCAAGAAAGAAAGCAAAAGAAAACATTTTTGCAAGAACGGTTGTGTTCGGTCT